>NZ_KB902836.1:0-3118 GCF_000379585.1 Bradyrhizobium sp. WSM2793
ACTCCGGTCGGGCTACGCCCTCCCTGCGTCACGAGCCCGGCGAAGCTCTCTCATCCTGATTGACGCTGCACTTCCATCCTGATTGCCGCGCCGCATTCTTGTCCCGCGCATTGACGGCCTTGAACTTCGATCCATCGATGGCGACGCTCGCTGCACCGAACAGATCAAGCTTGCGGCACAGCGCGACGAACTCGCGACAGACCTCACGAATGGCCTTGCCATTGTCCTTGCGGAAATCCGCGATGGTCTTGAAGTCCGGCGCGAGCTGCCCGGTCAGCCAGATCATCTCGATATTGCGCTGGCATTCCCGCTCCAGCCGCCGGCTCGACGGGACCTGACCTGCCACCGAACTTTCATCCATCGGCAGTTAGAGTCTCGGGGTTTTGTACGCCAAGTGGCGCGGGTGGAGCAACGGACGATCGGCGGAGCTGGTCGGGGTTGCGCAGCCGGTCGTCCGTTGCGGTGAGGTGGGCGGCATAGGCCGCTGGGGTAAGGTATTTCAGTGTCGAGTGACTGGACACCGACGACCCCCAGCTTGCCGAGATCGAGACCGTCGACGAACACGTCGACCGCGCGGACCGGATTATCCTCGCTCACATAGTCATCGAGCGACGACGGAAACAGCGTGCTCTGCCCCCGATCCACCCCTTCAACAAAGCGCTTCATCAGATGCCCCGCAAAATCGCAGGAAATCTTATCGCCCGAATCACAGCAAACAGAGCCTTTTCACACGGCCTGGGCCCCTAGCTGAAACGCTGTATTGCATCGTCAAATACGATTGCGATTTGCATGTCCAGACCCCGTCTTCACACCCGATGCGGATGGCGGGTTGCGACTCTAGCCGACGACGGTTGTGCTGCCACCCCGTTTCACACATTCTGGAAAATTGAAGAGAAACGTAAAGGCCTCCGGCGGGCATGCCGGAGGCCTTCTTGGAGGTCAAACTATAGATGTATAGAGCCGCTTCTTTTCTCCTTCCGCTATCTTGACCAGAGACTCACCAGTTGCGCTGAGCGCGGAGCATCAGCGCGAGGCTGCTCTGGTTCTTCAGTTCGTAGGTTGCAGCTGGCTTGGCAATGCTCGACTGCAGCGGCAGGGTCACCGTGCTTCCGCTCGCATACTTCTGGTCCAGCATCATGTAAGAGAGGTCGGCCGTAAAGGCCAAGTTTTTGACCGGAGTCCAGGTCGTCATCGTACCTACAACTGCGTAGTTGAAGTCGGGGTTGCAGCCGGCAACGCCGCTCGAGAGTGCGAGGCCTGCCACGAACGCGCCGCAGATGTAGCTCTTTGCCGTGTCCGTGTGCCGCACAGCAGCCCACGCACCGTAGAGACTGGTGGCCCAGCGTGGATCCCAGTTGTGGGTGTAACCAGCATTGAAGCCGTAGGTCGTCGTCAGCTCCTGCCCGGAGCCAGTCACAAACACCGCATCAGAGAGACCCGCGAGGCCGACGCTCTGGTAAGCACCCGCAAGGCCCGTGCCACGGTACATTGCGTAGGTGGTCGACAGATAGTCCTCGAAGTTGTAACGGCTTGCGCCCTTGGTATACACGCCGGTCAAGTTGATGGTATCACCCGGCCCAGTTGGGAGATTCTTGATCGACAATGCCAGCTGACCAGCCCAGCCCCACTTGTCGCTCGGATGGCCGGTGACTTCGGTCGCGCCATAGTAGCCAGCATGGTTCTCATGTGCGGCGACTGACGCCTGAAAGAGGCCCCAAGCCTGGTCGACACGGACCATCGCAATGAGGTCCGGCATTCGAGAACCGCCGAAGTCGTTGGCTCCGTACGCACCGGTGGCGAGACCTGCAGGCGTCGCGCCGCTCACGTTCCAGAGGTTGCTTTGGTCAAGGGCGACTTGATCCTGCGCCGAGAACGAGGCCGTGATGCCTTGACCGAAGTCAGCGGTGTAGGTGACCTGGTTCCTGGGATTGTAGCCGAAGCCGCCCGGCATCTCGAAGAGGTTCGCCGGATACGAGGCCCAGGGCGTGGCGAACTGTGAAACCGTCTTGCCGAACGTGAAGCCGGCGAACTGGATGAACGCGAAGTACGTGGTAAGCGAAGGACCCGCGGTCGAGGGATAGGTCGTCGAGCCATTCACGGCCGTTGTGCCAGTCCCAGAATAGCCACCATCGGTATAAGTGTAAAAGCCCTGGAAGAAGGTACGGACGACGCCGTACTCGGTCGCGGTGCGCGTATCGATGTTGAGGCCTAGTCGGGATCTAGAGGTGTAGTAATTGCCAAGGCGGTTTTTTGCTCCACCGACGCCACTACTGGCGACGTCACCGATAGTGTTCGTGCCCAACATTGTTTCGGCACGCAAATAACCACTGAACTTGAGGCAAGTGTCAGTGCCGGGGATGTAGTAGAATCCGGCACCATAAAGCGAGCAGACCTTTACGTACTCGACCGCCTTCGCCTTTACGGGAAGATCAGCTGCCTGCGCCCCGGCGCCCGCAAACATTGCTGCAGAACCGAGAGTAAAAATCTTCATCAGTTTCATCGTTGAACCTCCAAGTTGGAAACGCCGTTTCCGCCCTTCAAAGATCCGTCGCTACTAGCCTCGCCGCGCGGCGGGTGCTTGACGGAACGACTTCGAGGCGCCCCCTCGCTGTCCATCGACCTATACTTTCTCAAATCAATTGCTGCAATTAAGTAATGAAAGCAAGCCCCGTTTCCGGGGAGAGCGTTGTAATTTAGCAACTTCTTGCCCCTCCCTTGCGGCTTAAGGCCCAAGAACGAAGGTCACAAGAAAGAAAAGCCTCCAGGGGGCATCCCAGAGGCTTTCATTTGGAGATTTGACATGACCGATGGATCGATAATTTAACGGTCGGACTGACCGATAGCTAAAATAAATTGTATTTGTCAATTGTTATTTTACATGGGAGGTGTGTCGTGCCAACACTTTTTTGGGCGATCCAAGAGGGATACGTACTCTCGCTCATGAAGGATCGGATGCACACGTTCCCGGCGGCATGAGATTTGGCGGAAAGACCAATATGGCGGAAAAAGAACAACTCGATAGAGCCTTTAGAGATTTCATCTGGAACATCGTCGAGATCCATTCGCAACTCGAGGAAATACACAAAGGCTGGGCGCAGATGTTAGGAATAACCGAAGC
>NZ_KB902837.1:0-2560 GCF_000379585.1 Bradyrhizobium sp. WSM2793
TCGCCCCGATTGTTTTGCCAGGCTACGCCTGCTTTGAGATAGGCCAGTGTGTGGCCGAGTGCGCCAAAAGCGTAACCGACGCGGCCCGTTCCGGTGGCGAAGAGGCTCGGACCTGCCTTGCAGTTTGCGCTCACAACGAAGCCCGAAGGGGCAAGGCATGTATTTGTGCCCTCGGAGACAGCACCGCTGGCATCCAGCTCGATGCCAAACACCCAGCCGTTGTTCTGCCAGTTGTAACCGATCTGGCCACCTGCAAGGAATGCCGGGGTATCGACGATGCCGCCATAGATTGATGGACCGTATGGATTGCTGAAGGAGGTTCGGCCGTAACCACCGCCGACGTGCCCGCCAATATAGCCTCCAGACCAGTTCCACACCGCCTGTGGCAGTTTAAGTTGTGGCTCAAGGTCCGTCGGCTTGGCTGCGCTGCTTGAGACGAGCGCAATTGTTGTCGCACCACAAAAAATAATTCTCGATCGCATCAAAGGTTGTCCTGCACTTCCCAGTTCACGACCCGGCTCCTGAAGTATCGCCGCACGACAAATCGTCGGAGCAGACCAGAGACGCGGTAACGCGCGCCAACGCCATCCCGAAGATCACCGCACGACGATTGGTGATGATGTCCCGAACGAAGCAAACCGCGTGCCGAACTGAATTCGTATATTCTGCAGGAGTTTCCTAAGAGTGTGTCGCGTCAGCTTCCGGACACTGGTCTCAAGGCTGACAGTCGAAGCGTCGATGAGAAGCACGGTCGCAGCAGATCTGGCGCGCTGTTCTGCCGGCACAGAGGTCGCCCATCCCGCTTTCGTGATCTCGGGGATGAACCACCGGACGGCGATCCCGATGGTGTATTTTCCGGGATGCGCTTGCGCGTTAGATATTGATCTTAAGGGACAGCGGCATCCTCAAAGAACGGCCAGCGCGACAGGTCTGGCGTTTCGCTCCGCGGATCGGAGCTGGAACGTGGCCTCCTAATGGTATTCTAGGGTCGCAACGCTCGGGACTCACACGTCGATCCGCTGCCGCCTAGCCTTGCGGCGAGAAGGATCGGCCCGTGTTCATCCGGCGCATTGCGGACATTCTCAATCAGCCCACCGCAGGCGCTCGTGCAATGAAAAGCCGTTGATCGACAGATTGCCGAGGATTCTGTTGTCCGTCGCGATGGCTTTTGGGACGAGTGCAGGCGCTGCTGCGCTCGCGTGCTCATGCTGTAGATCAAGATCGGATCTCCACTCTCGGGCTCGATGCTGGGCAGTGCGTTTCGGCTAGGGACGCGCCCGACGACCAGGAGCGTCCCAAGCTGGTCGCGCCATACCAATGGCATCGGCGCCAATTCTGGCGCCGATGTCGTTACTCACGAGCTGGCTTCAGATGGGTCGAGAGGAGTCTGGAGCTTGGTTTTGGTGGACCTTTCAATCGAACTTACAGGAGGCCTGGAAGAACGTACCCCAGCGCTCCATGCTGTACTTCCCAAATACGGACGGCTCACCAATGCAGCCGCTGCTGCTGCACAGAGAGTCGCCCCGTTTTTTGGTCCACATGGCCCAATAGCGGCCACCGACGCCGACGCTGATGTTCTGGGTGAGGAAGTAGGACAACACGCCCTCAATCTGGACTCCGCCACCACCATTGCCGCGTTGTTCATCAAAGGTGGTGTCGTCGCGCAAGAGATGATAGTCACGCCCCTTGAAATCGGTCCAAGGCAGGTAGGCAACGTCGGCGCTCAAACGCCAACGCTCGGTCAGCATGGTTTCGGCGCTCAGGCCGATCCGAGGCGCATTCCATTGAGTATCCTCGGCGCCGACCACCCTGTTGTCGCCCGGCCTAAGACATGAATATAGGGGATTGACCATCTCCAAGCATCCCCTCGAGTCCGATGTCTGGCCGTAATAGGTCCAGCCCATAAATCCGCCGATCTTGTAGTCGGTGCCGCGTAGGAAATCGTAACCGACGTCGGCCGTGTAAAATGTGAACCTTCCGTTGGCTTGCCCTGATACCGTGTTGTTATACGAGCCGTCCCAATCTTCATCGTTGTCCTTCCCTTTGTTGAAGCCCCCGATGCCCAGATTGCTCTTCAGGAACACTCCCCAGGGACTGTCAACACGGCCGAATAACTCCCCGGAAAGTCCGTCCAGTCCATGATAAGTGAGCCTCGATACCAGTATGCTGGGGTCTTCAGGCCAGCCATACGGAAGTGCGCTGTGATCCCACTGGAATCGCCCCCGGCTCAGCCAGAGCCGCGCGCCGCCTTCGAAGGACCAGCCGGGCGCGTAGGGAATGGGCGGAACGCTGGCGGATGCCTTCGCGTATGGCGACGTAGCGTGCCATTGTGCGGCCTCTGGGTCCGCACCAAAGTGGTAGTTCAGGCCAATCTTTCCGATGTGATAGTTGCTGGTCAGGCTGGTTGTGTTCGCCGGCAGAATTGCAAACGGCGGAAACTGGACTGTCGAAGCCGTCGCGACACGCGGTCCGCCAAAATGCAGATAGTCATACTCGACGTTCACCGACCATGCAGGCGTAACGGCTTGCTCGATGCCCAGACCGATGACGCCACCGAGAC
>NZ_KB902838.1:0-2277 GCF_000379585.1 Bradyrhizobium sp. WSM2793
GCGGCGGCCGTAGCGGTCCTCGAGGATCTCCAGGAGGTCGTGGCGGGCGGCGGCGTCGAGCGGCTCGAGGCCCCAGTCGTCGAAGATGAGGAGATCGACGCGGCCAAGTGCGCGCAGCAGGCGGGAGTGGCGGCCGTCGCCGCGCGCCAAAGCGAGATCGGTGAACAGCCGCGGGACGCGCTGGTAGAGCACGGAGCGATTGTCGCGGCAGGCCTTGTTGCCGAGCGCTGAGGCGAGCCAGCTCTTACCGACGCCGGAGGGCCCGCAGATCAGCAGGTTAGCGTGGTCATCGATCCAGCGGCCTTCGACCAGCATCGTCAGCAGGCTGCGGTCGAGGCCGCGTGGAGTGCGGTAGTCGATGTCTTCGACGCAGGCCTCCTGGCGCAGCTTGGCGTATTGCAGCCGCTTCGACAGCCGCTTGTCGCGTCGTAATGACGCTTCGCGTTCGAGCAGCAGCGCAAGCCATTCGGCGTGGCCGAGGCTTGCGGCCTCGCCGCCGGCTTCGATGTCGGCGAAGGCCTTGGCCATGCCATGCAGGCCGAGCGCGTAGAGTTGATCGAGGGTCGGATGCGTGAGCAATGTGATCTCCTAATTGTAGTAGCGCGGCCCGCGGATGTTGGGATGAAGGATCGGCGCGTCGTCCGCGGAGCGCTTGGGTGAAGGACGCCGATCGAGATTGTTGGCAAGGATCGATTTGACCGAGCCGTAGGTGCGTGCGCCAATATCGATCGCCCGCATGGCGGCGGCATCGAGCCGCTCGTGCCCGTAGGATCGGGCGAGCCGGATGATGCCGAGACAGGCGCGGAAGCCCTGTTCCGGATGCGCGCGCTCGTCGAGGATCAGGTCGCACAGCGCCGCGGTGGCCGGCCCGATCGAGGCGGCGTCCTTACGGATGCGCTCGATGGTCCAGCCAGCGTAGCGCCGATGACTGGAGGCCATGTGCTCCGGCACGGTCGTGTGCTTGTGGTTGCCGCTCATGCGCTGATGCGCGGCGATCCGCTCACCCTTGTGGAAGATCTCGACGGTGCGAGCCGTGAAGCGCACCTCCACCTCGGCGCGGACGAAGCGATGCGGAACGCTGTAATAATGCGCCTCGACCTCGACGTGATAATCGATGCTGACCCGGCAGATCCGCCACTCGGCGAACTCGTAAGGGTTCTCCGGCAGGGCCTTCAGCGCTGGCCGGTCGATCTCCTCCAGCAGCTTGCGGCGGGTGACACCGAGCCGCCTAATCGGTCGCTCCTCGTTGAGCCGGATCATCAACTCGGCGATCGCCGCGTTGACGTCGGCGAGGCTGTGGAAGGTGCGGTGGCGCAGCCGCCCGAGCAGCCAGCGTTCGACCATCAGGACCGCCTGCTCGACCTTGGCCTTGTCCCGCGGCCGTCGCGGCCTGGCCGGCAGAATGGCGGTGCCGTAATGCGCCGCCATGTCGGCATAGCTGCGATTGATCCTGGGATCGTAGAGACAGGCTTTGATCACAGCGACTTTGGTGTTGTCCGGCACCAGCAGCGCCGGTACGCCGCCGACCGCCTCGAAGGCGCCGACGTGGCCGCTGATCCAATCGGCGAGCCCCTGCGTCCAGGTCGCCTGCGCGTAGGTGAAGCTCGATGCGCCGAGCACCGCGACGAAAATCTGCGCACTGCGCCGCTCGCCGGTGCGCCGGTCGATCACCACCGGGACGCCGTCGCCGGCATAGTCGACGAACAGCTTATCGCCGGCCGCATGCGACTGGCGCATCGTCACCGATAGCCGGCCTTCCCAGGCGCGGTAGAGCTCGCAGAAACGCGAATAGCGATACCCGCCGGGCTCGCCCGCGATGTACTCCTCCCACAGGATCGACAGCGTCACGTGCTTGCGCCGGAGCTCGCGGTGCACCGCCGCCCAGTCCGGCTCGGCCTGCCGGCGATGGCCCCGCCGGGTGCCGGGACCGGCTCCCGCGCTGGCGAACAGCCGGGCTTCCAGCACAGCGTCGGTGATGGCGTCGGGCAATGGCCAGGTCAGCCCCGCCGTCTCGAACCGGTGGATCGTCAACCGCACCGTCGAAGGGGCTGTCCCCACCCGCCGCGCAATCTCGCGGGTCGGCATCCCGGCCGACTTCAATCTGATCACATCGCGCACATGGCGCATCGCAAACCTCTCCGTCGGCATCCAGGTCCCCCTTCGCAAAGCCGAAAGGCGGACCGTATCGGACCCAGAAGAGGCCTCGTCACCCCGGGCGACATCATCCCGGAATGGTGGGCGAGATCATCTCGGAATGGCGGGCGAGATCAAATCGGA
>NZ_KB902839.1:0-2023 GCF_000379585.1 Bradyrhizobium sp. WSM2793
GTCGAGGAGATCGGCCGTCAGGTCCGCGATTCCAGCCGGATTGCGGAAGCTGCCGTGGTGCAGGCCAAGGAGACTGACGGTCGCATCGGCAAGCTCTCGCATGCCGCCCAGCAGATCGGCGAAGTCGTCAAGCTGATCACCGCGATTGCCGAGCAGACCAATCTTCTGGCGCTCAATGCCACCATCGAGGCGGCGCGCGCCGGTGAAGCCGGCCGCGGCTTTGCCGTGGTCGCCAGCGAAGTGAAGTCATTGGCGAGCCAGACCGCGAAGGCGACGGACGAGATCTCCTCGCACATCACGGGCATGCAGGGCGCCACGGCCGAATCGGTTGCCGCGATCAAGGAGATCGGTGCGACCATCGGCCAGATCTCGTCGATTTCGACCTCGATCGCGAGCGCGGTCGAGCAGCAGGGCGCGGCGACGCAGGAAATCGCCCGCAGCGTCCAGACCGTCGCCCAGGGCACCCAGACCGCGGCCACCGACATCGGTGAGGTCAACCGCGGCGCCGCTGAGACCGGCTCGGCCTCGGAGGAGGTGCTGCACTCGGCCAAGACGCTGTCATCCGAAAGCACCCGCCTGCGCGCCGAGCTCGATCGGTTCATGGCCAATATTCGGGCGGCGTAAGGCTCGCTGAGCGTTAGACGCTCCGCTATCGCCAGCTTTCCGCTGTCGCCCTGCGAACGCAGGGACCCATAACCCCAGGGAGAAGTTGGGACGCAAGACCCGTAACTCCGAGGCTTCGCCAAACCACTGTGGCTATGGCGACGAGCGCAAGCGCGGAGGTCCCCGATCTGCGCTTCGCTTGTCGGGGACGACAGCGGAGTACGCATCTTCCCCGCTCACCTAACCGCGAGTTGCGGCGCCACAAATTTACCACAGCTTATCCTTTGCCGATTACCGTGCGGGCGAGTCAGGAAGCGGGCTGCTTCCGGGCTGCGCCTGGTTTTCCGCGAATGGAATGGGGTGGGGGAATGTCGGTCAAGTCCAAGTCCAAGTCCAAGTCGAAGTCGAACCAATCGAAGCTGCCAACCTTGCGCTTTCGCGCAAAAATCATCCTCGGCTTCGTGGCGGTGCTAGCCATCCTCGCCGTCAGCATGGCTTTCGCCTATTTCGGCTTCGAGCGGATCCAGGCCGCCGTGGCTTCCTACCGCACCAGCGTATCGGAAGCCGACCTCGCGCGGACGGTCGATCGTGAGCTGATCGCCTATCAGGGACTGGCCCGGGCCTATACCCTGACGGGCGCGGTGGACGACGAGACCGCAGCCAAGGCTGCCGAAGACAATCTGAAGAGCGCGATCGCCAAGTCGATGTCCGCCACGACAGGCGCCGCCCGCCGCGAGCAGGTCGGCAAGCTGGAGGCCGAGTTTCAGCGCTTCACGAAGGTGTTCGGAGAGATCATCATCCTGACTCGCGAGAACAACAAGATCGCCGCCGATGAGCTCAACAGCGTCGGCAACAAGATCCGCTTCAAGTTCGACGACCTCGCCGATACTGCCGCGCTGGCGGGGCTGGCATCGGTCCAGACCACGGCCAAGGACATCACCTCGCAATATCTGGCTGTCTCCACCTCGGTCAGTGCCTTCGTGGCCAAGCCGGAGCCGAAGACCGCCGACGGCGTGATCGCCCGCATCAAATTCCTGGAGACCCTGCTGGTCTCGATCTATGCCAGCGACCAGAAGATCACCGACCGCGTCACCGAGATCGGAAATCTGCTGAAGCAGTACCGCACCTCGTTCGCGAAGCTGACCGAGAATGTGAAGATCATCGTCAAGTCGAACGGTGAGATGACCAAGACGGCGGCGACCATTCTCAAGCTCTCGGCCGAGCTGCGTTCGGATTTGACCGCCGACCAGCAGCGCATCGAGGTGAGCGCCAACGCGACGATCGGAGAGACCGAGCAGCTGATGCTGATGATGGCGCTCGGCGGCCTTGCCATCGGTGCCGTGTTGGCCCTGTGGCTCGGCAACGGTATCTCGCGTCCGATGATCGCGATGTGCAAGGCGATGCGCGAGCTGGCCTCGGG
>NZ_KB902840.1:0-2022 GCF_000379585.1 Bradyrhizobium sp. WSM2793
GGGGTCGCCATCGCTGGCGTGCCGCTCGATCATCGCCTCGTCACTTCCGGTTGGCCTATTGCGGGTTTGAACACGCCCATGTCGTGCTCGGTGGCGAGAGCTTCGTTGCATTGGCCGAAGGGCTGCAGAATGCCCTGTGGTCGCTCGGTGGGGCACCGCGGGAGCATCGGACCGACAGTCTGTCGGCCGCCTTCTGCAATCTCGATCGCAATGCGAGGGACGATCTGACCAGGCGGTACGAGGACCTCTGCGCTCACTACGGCATGCGGCCTTCCCGCAACAATCGCGGCATCGCCCACGAGAACGGGGCGATCGAGAGCTCGCATGGCCATCTCAAGCGGACGATCGCCGATGCGCTGCTGTTGCGCGGCACTGCCGACTTCGATGATCTCGCCGCCTATCGCGGCTTCATCGACGAGATCGTTAGCCGCCGCAATGCCCGCAACGCCAAGCGGATCGACCACGAGCGCGCCACCCTGCAGGCGTTGCCAGATCGCCGCACCTCGGACTACGAGGAGGTGATTGTCCGCGTGACGTCAAGCGGCGGCTTCACCTTGCGCAAGGTGTTCTACACCGTGCCGTCGCGTTTGATCGGGCACCAACTGCGGGTGCGCCTTTACGACGATCGTCTCGACGTGTTTGTCGGCGGCACCCATCTCGTCACCCTGCCGCGTGGGCGGCCGCATCCCAACGGTAAGCACGACCAGGTCGTCGATTATCGGCACGTGATCCATTCCNTGCGGCGCAAGCCAATGGCGCTGCTCAATCTCGTCTACCGTGATCGGCTGTTCCCGCGCGATGCCTATCGCCGAACCTTCGATTGCTTGCGCGAACGGCTGCCGGACAGGAAAGCCTGCCGGATCATGGTCAATCTGCTCGCACTGGCCCATGAGCGCGGCTGCGAGGCCGAACTCGCCGATCAGCTCGCGACCGAGCTTGATGCCGGCCGACTGCCCGACCTCAACCGGCTGCGCGCTTACTTCGCTCCCGATCCGGCCTGCGTGCCGCACGTCGTGGTGCAGCTCGCACCGCTCGCCACCTATGAGTGCCTCGTCGGTGCTGGCGAGATCGGAGGTGCCGCATGAGCACGGCCAACACCATTGACACCGCGCGCCTCAATCTGTTGCTCAACGAGTTGCGGCTGCCAGCCATCAAGGTGCTGTGGCCGCAATTTGCCGAGCAGTCCGACAAGGAAGGCTGGCGGGCGGCCCGCTTCCTCGCCACCATTGCCGAGCACGAGATCGCCGAACGCGGCCGCCGCCGCGTCGAGCGCCATCTCGTCGAGGCGCGGCTGCCCGCTGGAAAGACCTTCGACAACTTCGACTTCGAGGCTGTGCCGATGATCTCCAAGGCGCAGGTGACCGCGCTCGCCGCCGGCGATGGTTGGCTCGGCAAGGGCGCCAATCTGCTGCTGTTCGGCCCGCCCGGCGGCGGCAAGAGCCACTTGGCGGCAGCCATCGGCTTGGCCCTCATCGAGAACGGATGGCGCGTCCTCTTCACCCGCACCACCGATCTCGTCCAGAAGCTCCAGGTGGCGCGGCGCGAGCTCAATCTCGAGGCCGCCATTAACCGCCTCGATCGCTTCGACCTCCTGATCTGCGATGATCTTGCCTACGTCACCAAGGACCAGGCCGAGACCAGCGTGCTGTTCGAGCTCATCAGCGCTCGCTACGAGCGGCGTTCCATGCTGATCACCGCCAATCAGCCCTTTGGAGAGTGGAACAGGGTCTTCCCGGATCCTGCTATGACGCTCGCCGCCATCGATCGCCTCGTTCACCACGCCACCATCGTCGAGATGAACGTCGAAAGCTATCGCAGGCGCACCGCGCTCGAGCGGAAGCGTGGTCCAGGGCGACCATCCTCGCACGCGACACCAAAAACACTTGCTGATTGACGCTCCGCGACAATCAGAGCGAACAAAACTCTTGCGCGCGACAATCATCGCGGCAATCATCACCTCGCCGCGACACCGACTCGCCATCCTGATTGTCGCGCGCTTCCCATCCAGATTGTCGCGCTATA
>NZ_KB902841.1:0-1713 GCF_000379585.1 Bradyrhizobium sp. WSM2793
GATTGCAAAAAGCGCGCGCCAAATCGCGGTTTTTGTGATTCCATCGATGCATGGGTGACGGTCCCGAGAAGCTGCCGGAAGATATTGAGGCGCTCCAAGCGGCATTGCTGACGACGCGTGCCGAACTCGCCAGCGTTCGCGCCCAGCAGTCCGACGACCATGCGCTTATCGCTCACCTGAAGCTGCAGATCAAAAAGCTGAACCGTGATCGCCATGGCCCTCGCTCGGAGCGTACCGCAAGGCTGCTGGATCAACTCGAACTGACGCTCGAGGAGCTCGAGGCTTCAGCGACTGAGGACGAACTCGCTGCCGAAATGGCCGCGGCCAAGACGACAAAGGTGGCCTCGTTCACGCGCAAGCGGCCGTCGCGCCAGCCGTTCCCGGAGCATCTGCCTCGCGAGCGGGTGCTCGTGCCGGGACCGACGTCGTGCATCTGCTGCGGTGGTTTGCGGCTGTCCAAGCTTGGCGAGGACATCACCGAGACGCTGGAGGTGATCCCGAAATCCTGGAAGGTGATCCAGCACGTCCGGGAGAAGTTCAGCTGCCGTGATTGCGAGAAGATCAGTCAGGCCCCGGCGCCGTTCCACGTCATCGCTCGTGGTTGGGCCGGCCCCAGCTTGCTGGCGATGGTGCTGTTCGAGAAGTTCGGCCAGCACCAGCCGCTGAACCGGCAGGCCGAACGCTATGCCAAGGAAGGCGTGTCGGTCAGCCTGTCGACCCTGGCCGACCAGGTCGGTGGCTGCACGGTTGCGCTGACGCCCTTGTTCCGGCGCCTTGAGGCCCATGTGCTGAGGGCCGAGCGATTGCACGGGGATGACACGACGGTGCCTGTCCTGGCCAAAGGCAAGACCGACACCGGCCGCATCTGGGTCTATGTACGCGATGACAAGCCTTTTGGCGGGCAGGCCCCGCCGGGCGCAGTGTTTTATTACTCACGCGATCGTGCCGGCGAGCATCCTCAGGCCCATCTGGTCGGCTATAGCGGTATCTTCCAGGCCGATGCCTATAGCGGCTACGGCAAGCTTTATGAGGTGGGCCGCAACGCAGGTCCGATCCTGGAAGCCGCGTGCTGGGTCCATGCCCGACGGCCGTTCTTCGTGATGGCTGATCTGGCGGAGAATGCGCGCCGCAAGGTGCAGGGCAAAAAGCCTGCGGTGATCTCGCCGCTGGCACTGGAAGCAGTCCGTCGGATTGATGCCCTGTTCGAGATCGAGCGCGGCATCAACGGCGAGACGCCCGAGCGGCGCCGGGCCGTGCGCCAGGAGCTGAGCGCGCCGCTGGTCGCCGCTCTGGAAGCCTGGATGCGTGAGCAACGCGCCAAGCTCTCTCGGCGCAACGACGTTGCCAAGGCGATGGACTATATGCTCAAGCGCTGGGGCTCGTTCACCCGCTTCCTTGAGGACGGCCGCATCTGCCTGTCGAACAACGCCGCCGAACGAGCCCTGCGCGGCATCGCCCTGGGGCGGAAGTCTTGGCTGTTCTGTGGCTCCGACCGAGGTGGTGACCGGGCCGCCATGATATACAGCCTGATCGTCACGGCCAAGATGAACGACCTCGATCCACAAGCTTGGCTCGCCGACGTCCTGGCGCGCATCGCTGCACATCCGGCCCACCGGCTCGACGAACTCTTGCCCTGGAATTGGCGCGACCGGAACAAGCAAGCCAATCAGGCTGCCTGAGTGACCGCTGCGCGGTACTCACCGGATGCTTACG
>NZ_KB902842.1:0-1647 GCF_000379585.1 Bradyrhizobium sp. WSM2793
ATCGCGACCCGCTTTGTGATCGGGCTGCTGCTGCTCAAGCACATTTACGGCCTGTCCGATGAGGGAGTGTGCGAGCGCTGGCTCCACGACCCGTATTTCCAGTACTTCACCGGCGAAGAGTTCTTTCAGCACGCCTTCCCGCACGAGCGCTCGGACCTGAGCCACTGGCGCAAGCGGCTTGGTGACAAGCTGGAGCTGTTGCTGGCCGAGAGCCTGCGGGTGGCGCACGAGGTCGGCGCGCTACGCAATCACGACCTCAAGCGGGTCACGGTCGACACCATCGTGCAGCCGAAGGCCTCGACACGTCGCGGGCCCTTATGGAACGCGTGGATTGGATCCAATTCGGCTACGCGTGCTCGCTGACTGGCGGCGAGCGGCCCAGCGCAGGTCGGTGCAGCACTCCGGGCGCGATCCCGCCGCCTAACGCAAGCTCGTCTTGAAGTGGCGAGCCATTCCTGCAGCAACATACTCAATGAGCTCAGTAGCCACCAGGTCCGGCCTCGCCCACAACGACTATTCGGCAGCCGACCCCGGGCCTAGATTAAGGCGTTCGAAGTACCAAGAAGTGTCATCGCCGGACGACTCTGTCTCATCACTTGCTTCACTCGACGCTCGCTCGATTTTTGCCTGAGCACCACTACTCTCGGCGGCGAGATATCCTTCACGTTTGCCTACCCGTTGCCATTTACCTTCAGCGTTATGCGTCCACTTGTCTGGATGCTGGTGAGGATCAAGCACCCAGTGATTCTTATCGCTCACAGGAACAAAGCCCATCTGAGCCAGACGGGACTCGATGCCTGGCAACGCAGGTTTTGACATAATCAATGCTCGCTCGCCGTCCTCCCGAAGCTGATGCTCCAGTAGAATATCGCCAGCGTTCTCGACGAGCGGATGAGTAACCCGAAGGTCTACTTGGGATGTGACGGCGTTTCGACCGGGAAACTGGGCGCTGAATCGCCTTCCTCCTACCCGAAGTCCCCCTTCTGTTCTCAGAAGCCCAACAGTTTTGTCACCCAAGCGATAGGCGAAATATCGCGCCTCGTCCGTATCTTCGTCGGTGTGACCATGGGTTCTAGCAATGTTCGCTGCGCGCTCAGCTTTTGTGGATATGAAATCCGAGTATTCCAGTGGATTATCGGCAATGTGCTTGATGTCATCGCTATAGAAGGCCTTCACTTCTTCCCCGAAGGTATCCATGTCGATCTCTTCGATCGGAGGTCGGGAAACTACGGAGTACGGCCGTGTCGCTGCCTGGGACGAACTTGGGCCAGCATCGGGCGCCATGCCTGCAAGCCTTTCCGCAAAGCCCTCGTCATCTGAATGCCTCGATTCGTCAGCCTGGGTAGCGCTTGTGGATTGGCTGGATGAGCCAGCAATTCGGCCATACATCGGATCTCTCTCCTGTCGGTACGGTTGGGGGTGCTGAGCTCGCGCCGCTCGAGCTCTACCGACGATGGTAAGAGGTCTAGCTGACTATGAGCTGACGCGCCGAGGTTGAGCATCTGTCGCGCGCTCTTGTGAAGAGGAAGCTAACGCGTCGTCCGTGAAGAAGGGCTAAGCGATTGAGCTAGAATCGCATTTTGTCGTTGTGGACTGGTTTGCGAATGCAGGGTTTGGTGCACCGGGCATCGGAGCCTTGCAATTTCA
>NZ_KB902843.1:0-1573 GCF_000379585.1 Bradyrhizobium sp. WSM2793
CCATCACTGCGACATCGTCGAGACCGGCAACGACAGCTGGCGATTCAAAAGCCGAGACGACGATCATATCACCCGCGCTCGTCTCGCCTCCGCTACGTGAGACGATCAAACACATTATGGAAGGCGGCGAATGCGTCCAGTTAGACGGGCGAAGTCCGGCTTCTAAGTCCGCAGCATTTTGGGCCGGATCGCGCCCATCCCGGATCTGGCCCTCAGTCACTCAGGAATATCTCCGCTAATCTCAGACAAGCCGACCTTCATTTTGCGGTGAATCGTCGATTGTGCCTTTGTTGTTAGAGGTATCGTTTTCGATCACTAATCGTTTCCGGAGTTGGTCGATAGCCCGCTGAAAAACGGCCGGATCATCCATTGCCCGAGAAAGAACAATGGCTCCTTGAATAGCAAGAACGGCCTCCTCCGCGAGGATGCGCGACTGATCGGCGTCACGGCCCTGCCGAATAAGCGCTGACTGCAATGCGTCCACCCAAGCTACGAAATAACCTCGGATGGCCTGCGCGAAGAGGTCACGCGTATTGGCAACTGCTAAAGCACCGACGAGGCACACGCGCCTGCCGGACCTGAAATATTGGTCCGTCGAGTCAAGCATTGCACCGATGGCGCCATTAGCATCGCTCTTGTTACGCAGCGGGGAATATACGGCATCCTCGAACCATTGGCCGATTTCGCCGAGAACAGCCTGCACCATCTCTTCCTTTCCGTTCGGGAAGAAGTGGTAGAGGCTGCCCTTGCCAAGACCGGTAGCCTTGCCAATCAAGGCAAGGCTTGCGCCTTCGTAGCCATGTTCGCGGAAAACTTCGGCCAACGGGGCTATGGCGTCGGCTCTTTCAGCGACCATGCGGGCCATGATTAGAGGCCCAAATCGCTGAGGCTGGGGTGATCATCCGGCCGACGACCAAGAGGCCAGTGGAACAAACGATCGCTTTCAGCAATGGGCATTTCATTGATGCTCGAGTGCCTGTGCGCCATCAGACCGTCCTCTGCAAATTCCCAGTTCTCGTTACCATAAGCGCGGTACCAGCGGCCGCCATCGTCGCGATATTCATACGCGTAGCGCACCGCGATGCGGTTACCGGTGAAAGCCCAAAGCTCCTTGATCAGGCGGTATTCATGCTCCTTGTTCCACTTGCGTGTCAGAAGTGCCTGAGCTTCGTCGCGATTGCTCGTGAACTCGACGCGGTTCCGCCAGCGGGTGTCGAGCGTATAGGCCTGAGCGACTTTGGCCGCGTCTCGGGTGTTCCAGCCGTCTTCGGCCAGCCGAACCTTCTCGATAGCGGTTTCGCGGGTGAAAGGAGGGAGTGGGGGACGTGACATCTTCAGTTCCTTGTCAGTTGAGGTGGTTGTACCGATCGGTAATAACTTTACCGATCGGTACAATCGCGGATGATTGTGTCGTTGTCAAGTGGCATTTCCGTCTGGCTGTTTGAGATCGATTTGGAGCGGCGCGTGGTAGCCTCGCCGGCGGCGGCTTCATCGCCCAACAACGCAACGTCGTCCTGGTCGGCGGCACCGGCACAGGCAAAACCCACCTGGCCATTGCCATCGGCAGAAGCTG
>NZ_KB902844.1:0-1378 GCF_000379585.1 Bradyrhizobium sp. WSM2793
GCGCGCGACAATCATCGCGGCAATCATCACCTCGCCGCGACACCGACTCGCCATCCTGATTGTCGCGCGCTTCCCATCCAGATTGTCGCGCTATACAAGAACTTCACCGAGGCCAAGATGAAGCGGCGCCTGGAGCGGATCGATGAGAGCATTGCCCGCTATCTCTCGCAGCTCGAGACCGCCGATCGGCATGGCGACGCGGTGCCGGAGGCGAAGGTTGAGCGGTTAAAGGGCAAGATCGAGAAGCTCAAGGAGGAGATCGTTCGGCTCAACGCGATCAATGCGGAGATGATGAAAAGTGAGGACAAGCAGATCTCGCTGACCGATCCTGACGCGCGCTCGATGGCGACAAGAAGGACACCGGGATCGTCGGCTATAACGTGCAGATTGCGGTTGATACGCGACATCATCTCATCGTGGCTCACGAGGTGACCAACGTGGGCACTGATCGCCACCAACTCGCCAACATGGCTAGGCAGGCTCGCGACGAGACGGCTGTCGAGACTCTCGAAGTCGTGGCAGATCGCGGCTATTACGATGGCGAGGAGATCAGGGCCTGCGAGGAAGCCGACATCACGGTGACGTTGCCGAAGCCGATGACTTCGGGCGCCAAGGCTGCTGGCCGCTTCGGCAAACAGGACTTCGTCTATGTCGCCACCGACGATGTCTATCGCTGTCCCGCCGGCGAGCGGCTAACTTATCACTATACGAACGTAGAGGACGGAAAGACACTGCGCCGATATTGGACAAGCACCTGCAAGACCTGCGCGCTAAGAGCTCAGTGCACGACAGGTCCCGAGCGCCGCATCTCACGCTGGGAGCATGAGGCCGCTCTGGAAAAAGTTCAGGATCGGCTCGACCACAACCTCAATGCAATGGGTGTCCGTCGTCAGACAGCGGAGCATCCGTTCGGCACGATGAAGTGTTGGATGGGAGCAACGCACTTTCTCACGAAAAAGCTGCCAAGGTGGCCACCGAGATGGCGCTCAACGTGCTCGCCTACAACATGAAACGCGTGATGATGATCGTTGGCGTAGGCGGATTTCTGCAGGCGATGCAGGCGTGAGGGCGGCCTCTGCGCGACCAAATCAGCGCCTACACGAAGCTCCTGGTTGCTCCTGAGATGACAAGAGGTCGATTCCACCGAATGAGTGCCGATTCCGAGATGATGGTGCGCACCGTACCGACTTGATGGCGCGCAGGGTTCCGAAATGATCGCGCGCAGCATTCCGAGCATTGTCCGCGCAGCATTCCGATTTGATCGCGCGCAGTTTCGGATGGTGTGAGGCCCGATCGTTGGGCCATTTCTCCGGCTGGAAGCAGCTGGGAGGAATGGATGCCGACGAGGAGGGTTATCATGCGCCAGGTGCGCGAGATT
>NZ_KB902845.1:0-1308 GCF_000379585.1 Bradyrhizobium sp. WSM2793
TTGCCGTTCACGGTCAGGGTGTCGCCGTCGGCGGGCTGGGCGTTGCCGGCCAGGCCGCTGGCGCTCGTGCCGTTGGTGGCGATCAGGGTGATGGTACCTTCCAGAGTCGTGGTACCGCCGGCGCCGGTCGTTGCGCCAGTGCTTGCGAAGACCCCGATGCTGGCGCCAAGCGTCGTGGTGCCGGTCGCCGCGGTGATGCCGCCGGCGGCGCCGCTATAGAGCACGTTGCTGCTCGCGGTCGCACTGGCGAACGAGGTCGTGCCGCGCAGGTCGGCGGCCGTCGCACCGGCGATGGTGGTGGAGACGTTCGACTTGGTAGAGTAGCCAACCGTGGTCTGCAGCGCCTGATTGGCGATCGACTTGGCGCTGTCGATCAGCTTCTGCAGCGAGGTCAGGCCGGTGTTGGCAGCCTGTAGCACCTGCACGCCGTTGGCGATGCTGTCGAGCAGGTTGTTGATGTCGCTGGCGCGGTTGTCGAGCGACTGTGCGGTGAAGAAGTTGGTGGGATTGTCCAGGGCCGAGTTGACGCTCTTGCCGGTCGACAGACGGTTCTGTGTGGTGGCGAGGAGGTCGGCGGTGGACTGGAGAGAGAGCAGGTTCTGACGAACCGACGCAGAGAGAACAATACCGGACATGACTCTTACCCTTCTGGCTTACGCGTCTTCGTTCGATCGCTTCTGGATCGAGTGACGGGGCCAGCGTGCCGCGACATGGCTAACAAAGGGTGAAACGAACATCGGCTGCATAAGCGCCGGTTCACCATAGCGGGGCGGGACGCGCGGAGCGAGCCGGCAATCAGCCTGAAATCATTGGCAATTATCTGCGCTTACGCTCCATTAACCATAACCGCTGGTTACTTTTGGGAGCCTCGCCTGCCTCTCAAGGCCTCGAGCGATGAACAAAAAAAGCGGCGGGGCCGAAGCCCCGCCGCCGGATCCTGTTTGCGATGTCGTCCGCGACTTAGCGGAGCAGCTGCAGCACGCTCTGCTGCGACTGGTTGGCCAGCGACAGCGCGGAGACCGCGATCGACTGGCGGGTCGACAGCGCCTGGCTGTTGGCCGCCTCGACGTTGGTGTCGGCCAGCGTCAGGTTGGACGAGCCGGTCTGCAGCACGTTGATCAGGTTCTTGTTGAAGTCCTGACGAACCTGCACGATCGTGAGGTTCGAGCCCAGAGCCGAAGCTTCCGAGCGCAGCGTGCTCGAGGCGGCGTTGAGGTTGGTCAGCACCTTGTTGGTGGCAGCGTTGTCGATGAAGTCGACACCGCTGGTCAGCGCAGCAAGGCCGAGACCCTTGGAGTTGTAGGTCAC
>NZ_KB902846.1:0-23751 GCF_000379585.1 Bradyrhizobium sp. WSM2793
ACGATCGGCACCGCCATCGTGCAGGGCAACGGCGGCTGGAGCACAACGGTCACGCTGAACAATGGCCCGAACTCGCTGACCGCACGGGTCAGCGATGCGGCCGGCAACACCGCAACCAGCGGCGCGGTGGTCTATTCTGTCGGCGTGCTCGGCGCCATTCTCGGCGATGCTGGCGACAACACCCTGACAGGGACCGCCGGGAACGATGCATTCCAAGGCTTCGGCGGTAATGACACATTCAATGGTTTGTCGGGCGTTGATCGAGCGGTCTATCTCGACGCGACCGGGGGCATCACCGCCGATCTGACGGCAGGAACCGTGACGGGGCCGGGTGTCGGCACCGACACTCTGGTCGGTATCGAAGCCATCCAGGGCAGCAGCTTTGCCGATCACTACTCGGCGGTCGGTTTCAGCGGCAATGCCGGGGTGCCTGGCACGCCAATTGGCTTCAACAGCTTCGAAGGCATGGGGGGAGATGACATCATCGCCGGCACGGTCAATCCTTCCGGAGAGATTCTGACCCGCATTTCCTATGTCAGTGCGACAGCGGCAGTGGTCGTTGATTTCGCCGCGGGAACGGCGAACGGCGATGCATCAGTCGGCAACGACACCTTCACCAATGTCAATGCGGTCATTGGGTCGGCATTTGGAGACACGCTGCGGGGCAGCGACAATCCGAACGGCACTTTCGAGCAATATGACGCTCGTGCCGGCAACGATCTGATCGATGGCCGCGGCGGCTACGATTTTGCCGTCTACAACAACGACGTCGCTACAACCACGGGCTTAACCGTCAATCTTGCGGCCGGAACGGTCATCGGTGATGCGACAATCGGGACCGATACGCTGCGTTCAGTGGAAGCCGTCCGCGGCACCAACTTCGCCGATACTTACGATGCCACTGGTTTCAGCGGCACCAGCACCAACGCTGGATCGAGCGGCACCTTCAACAATTTCGAAGGCATGGGCGGCAACGATGGCATCATCGGCAACGGCAACACCCGACTTCAATATACCCAATCAACCGCCGGCGTGACTGTCGATTTCCTCGCGGGCACTGCAACCGGCGATGCCTCCGTGGGTACCGATACATTCACCGGCGTCAACGCCGTCATGGGCTCGATGTTTGCCGACACCTTTTCTGGAAGCGGCGCCAATGAGAACTTCATGGGCCTTGCCGGCGATGATTTCATCGACGGAAAAGGCGGCTTCGACACGGCGCAATATGCCAACCTGACCTTCACGACGGGGGGGATCAGCGTTCACCTTGCAGCTGGAACGGTGACCGGAGATGCCTCGAGTGGCACCGACATCTTGCGTTCAATCGAAGGCATTCAGGGCACTAATTTTACCGACACTTATGACGCGACTAATTTCGGCGTCACCGGCGCTATCGATCCCGCGACCGGCCTTCCCTATGCCAATGTCGGCAACAATGGCAGCTTCAATCAATTCGAGGGAATGGGCGGTAACGACGTCATCGCCGGCAACGGCAACACCCGGCTGACCTACGCCAATGCAACCGGCCCCGTGACGATCACTTTCGATCTCAACGGTTGGACCAGCACCACCAGCGGCGCGTCGGGTACCGTGACCGGTGATGGGTCCGTGGGCACCGACACCTTCTCCGGTGTCGGCTCGGTGTCGGGGTCGTCATTTGCCGACACCATCACCGGCTCGAACAATCCAAACAACACCTCGGAGGAATTTGCCGGTCGCGGCGGCAATGACTTCATCGACGGTAAAACGGGTTTCGACAGGGCCTTCTACAACAACGATGGTTCGGCGTCGGGTATTCAAATCGATATGGCTTCGGGCGTGGTGACCGGCGACGCTGCTGTCGGAACGGACACTCTCCGATCCATCGAAGCGATCCGCGGAACCGGCTTCGCCGACACTTATGTCGCGACCAATTTCGGCGTCTCCGGCGCAAATGTCGGCGATTTCGGTACCCTCAACGAGTTTGAGGGAATGGCCGGCAATGACACGATCACCGGCAACGGCAATACCCGCATCGCATACTACAATGCTCTCGATGGGGTGACCGTCGACCTCGCAGCCGGCAACTCCCACGGCACGGCCTCCGGTGACCTCGCAGGTGTCGGGACAGACACGTTCACCGGCGTGAATGCCGTCCGCGGCTCAGCTTTCGCTGACGTCATTCTCGGCGATGCCAATGCCAATGTCCTCGACGGCAGGGACGGCAATGATCGGATCGACGGCCGCGGTGGCGCCGATACCTTGACCGGCGGAAACGGCGCCGACACCTTTGTCTACGCCGATAGTGACGGAGCAGACACTATCACGGACTTTAACCGTACCCAAGGCGACACGATCGATCTGACAGGGTTGTCAGGCTTCTTCACGCTCGCAGATGTTCAATCGAAGGCAACGGTGAGCGGCGGCAACACCATCATCGACGTCGGAAGCGGGAATACTCTGACGCTGATAGGTGTAACAAGCCTTCAGCAGAGCGACTTCATCTTTCCCAACGCCACCAACGGCACCTCGGGCTCGGATGTGCTGCTCGGAACGAGTCAAGCGGATGCAATTTCCGGCCTCGCCGGAAATGATCGGCTTCAGGGATTCGGCGGCAACGATCTGCTCGATGGCGGGGCCGATTTTGACCGCGCTGTCTATACCGATGCCACGGGCGGGATCTCCGTGAACCTTGCGGCGGGAACGGTATCCGGACCGGGAGTGGGTACCGATACGCTCGTTGCGATCGAAGCCGTGGTTGGCAGTGATTTTGCGGACACCTTCAATGCGACCGGTTTCGCTGGGGGCACCGGTACGCCCGGTACGCCGATCGGGTTCAACGAGTTCGAGGGCCGCGGTGGCAACGACACCATTCTGAGTGACGTGAATCCTTTAGGCGCGGCTCTGACGCGGGTCTCCTATGTGAGCGCCACCGCCGGTGTGACTGTCGACATCGCAGCCGGGGCAGCGGATGGAGATGGATCCGTTGGTCACGACACGTTTGTTGGCTCCGGGATTCTTGTCGTCTGGGGCTCTTCGTTCGCCGATACTCTGTTCGGAAGCAACAATGGATTCGGCACGGTCGAGGTGTTTGCGGGGTTCGCTGGCAACGACGTGATCGATGGCCGCAGTGGCTTCGACCGCGTCGACTATAATAACGATCCGACCACCACGTCGGGTATTACGATCAGTCTCGCGGCTGGCACCCTGACGGGGGATGCCACGGTTGGTTCTGATACACTTGTGTCGATCGAAGCGGTCCGTGGCACCAAATTTGCCGATACCTACAACGCCGTCGGATTTAGCAGCGCCAGCACGAACTCCGGCTCGCTCGGGACCTTCAACGAGTTCACCGGCGAAGGCGGCAACGACATCATCACCGGCAACGGCAATACGCGCCTCGGATTCAACAATGCGACCGCAGGCGTCGTGGTGGACATAGCAGCCGGCACGGCGACCGGGGACGTCTCGGTCGGAAGCGATACGTTCACGGGCGTAAATGCCGTCATGGGCACGATGTTCGCCGATTCCTTGTCGGGAAGCGGCATCAACGAGATATTTACCGGGCTTGGCGGCAACGACACGATTGACGGTCGCGGCGGCTTAGATACCGCAAGCTACAACAACATCTATCTTTCGACCGGCAGTGTCACCATTGACATGGCGTCCGGCACCGCCACGGGCGACTCCTCGATCGGTACGGACACGCTGCGTTCGATCGAAGCCATCCAGGGAACCGTCCTTGCCGACACCTATGTGGCAACGGGATACGGCCTTGCAGGCGCTCTTAACGTCGGCAACAACGGCAGCTTCAACCAGTTCGAGGGACTTGGTGGTGACGATGCCATTACCGGCAACGGCAACACGCGTCTGATCTACACCAATGCAACTGGTCCCGTGACGATCACTTTCGGTCTCAATAGCTGGACCAGCACCACCAGCGGCGCGTCGGGTACCGTAACCGGCGATGCGTCGGTAGGCACCGATACCTTTTCGGGCGTTAGCTCGGTGTCAGGGTCGTCATTCGCCGATACCATCACCGGCTCCAACAATCCCAACGGTACAGCTGAAGATTTTGCCGGTCGCGGCGGCAATGACTTCATCGACGGCAAAACTGGCTTCGACAGGGCGTTCTACAACAACGACGGTTCGGTTTCAGGTATTCAAGTCGATATGGCGTCAGGCGTGGTGGCCGGCGACGCTTCGATCGGAACAGACACTCTTCGATCAATTGAGGCGATTCGCGGGACTAGCTTCGACGATATTTTCATCGCAACCAGCTTTGGCACCTCCGGTGCAAATGCCGGCGATTTCGGTACCCTCAACGAGTTCGAGGGAATGGACGGCAATGACACCATTACCGGCAACGGCAATACTCGCATTGCATTCTACAATGCTCTGGATGGGGTGACTGTCGATCTCGCCGCCGGCAACTCCCATGGGACGGCCTCCGGTGACCTCGCCGGCACCGGGACAGATACCTTCACCGGCGTGAATGCCGTCCGTGGGTCATCCTTTGCTGACTTCATTTTTGGCGATGTCGGCAGCGACACGCTGGATGGGCAAGCCGGAAATGACGTGATCCAGGGCCGAGGAGGTGCCGACACGTTAATAGGAGGAGCGGGAAGCGACCAATTCGTCTTCGCTGCGGTTTCCGATTCCACGGTTGCAAGCCACGACACGATCAGTGATTTCGTTCATGGTACAGACGTCATCGACACCGGGGCGATCGCGGGGGTGACGAGTGTCCAAGGCTTGCTCAGCGGAAGCGCCCAAGTCGCCGCGCACAGTATCGGGTGGATTCAGAGCGGCGCGAATACGATTGTCTACGTCAACAACTCGACCACAGCGCAGAATCAAGGGTCGGCGGATATGGAAATTGTCTTGACCAATGTAACCGCGAATATACTGACCAGTCAGGATTTTCTCCTCCACATCTAACGGTCAACGCTCAGGGGAGAACATCAGCGCCGGAATCGCCGAGCTGCTGGATTTTTGCCAGACGACGCGAGGAGCTGACCTTCAGGAAGCTCTCTTCTTTCATCGATGCAGGCAGGGAGCGCCGCACGCTTTGCATATGGCCTCGCACATTTTCACGCGCGTCGGCTACTGGAACGAATCCATCGAGGCCAAGCCGTTCCGCCAAGGCTGCCAAGGACGGCAAGGACCCCAGCAAGCGCCTGCATGCCGACGATTATATGGTCTACGCCTTGCTCCAGCTCGCGCAGGACAGCCGAGCCCGCGACGTCATCGCGGACATGGTTGCGACGACGGGCTATGCGCCCGCCGTCCGCGCCGGTCCCTATGCGATAGCGGCCAGCCAGGCGCGTTACATGGTCGAGCGCGGCGATTGGCAGGGCGCGGCCGCGCTGAAGGCCGAGCCGAGCCGGTTTGCCTATGTCGATGCGATCACCTGTTTCGCCCGCGCTCTTGGCGCCGCGCGCTCTGGCAATGCAGCCGCGGCAACGGCGGACATCGCCAAACTGGCAGAACTGCGGGACAAGCTGCAGCGGGACAAGGATGCCTATTGGGCGGAGATCGTCGGCATTCAGCGGCAGGCCGCCACAGCCTGGCAGCTCAATGCCCAGGGAAAACAGGCCGAGGCGTTGGAAGCGATGCGCCTTGGCTTTGAGGCTCGTGGGTCCTCGGGCCAAAATTGGATCGCCATAAAATCAACCTGAAGAAGCAGCTGAAGATGGACGCCACGCAACGGCAATTCTGGTTCGGCCTCCGTATAATTGCGGGCGGCGCTCGCTTTGCGTTGGGCCGTGGTTTGCGCAACAGCAAAGCGCATCGCACCGAATTCGGACACGCGAAATGGTTCGTTAGCTTTCCTGTGGCTAGCTGGGTGCGTGCCGATTACCGCCGATTGCGGCACATTGGAATGGGAATGCCGGCCCCGGCTGTTGACCCCATCCTGCGGCTGGGGCCGTTTTGGACTTTCGCAGCATCGTTCAAACCCGGTCTACAACCATGCTTAGAGGCGTCGCTATCGCGCTATTTGGAATGGGCATCTTTTCGCAGCTTGATCGCGCGCTGTTCTATGGCCGCCATACTGACGCCGCGCTCAGGCTGATGCGGGAGATCGGCCGAGGCTTTGGGCTGTAGCACCTGCCACATTGTGGAGCGCGGTCGAGGCGGTCCACGGAGCGATGATGCGGTATTTGTTTGGTGTGTGCGGCGTTCGGCAGGCGCTCGAACCGTACGGCTCTAGCCTCAGTTGATGATGCGGCTTCCAGCCACCGGCATGCCGGGATACGGGCGAATGTCGGCATGCCCGCCAATTCGCTTTGATCAATCCGGACGAAGGCCGTGTACGGCGCATTCGTCTTCGGATGCCCACGCAAGTGATTAGTTGCCGCCCGCTGGCGGCGCGAGCACGCCAGTGCTGCTTCTTCAAAGATGCTTGAATGCGGTGAAGTGCGTGCGCCGTTTTGTCAGCGATAGCGAACAAACGAGGCGGCGCCTCAAATAAGATGACCGCCGTGCAAGTCGTCGAACGATGGCACTCGATCATAGGCTTCTTTACGGTGGTTCGATCAAGGGAGAATTGCGTCGCCCAGCGCAAACGCCACGGCCGACGCAACGGACTCGTCGCCTCATCGGTCATGGATGCTTCTAATTTTTTTTTGAGCGAGGCTTCCGCTTCTCTCGTCAGGTCGCAGCAAGCTATCGTGCAAGTGGTTCAGTCCCGAGACTCCAACGAGAGATAGGCCTTTGTCGCACACGGCGTCCTGGTCCAGGTCCAAATCCGACTTTCGGAGCGCCTATCTTCGTCGTACGATGCATCCCCCAAAGCTCGGGGTGAACACGAGACGGCGCGAATTCCTCGGGGTGCAACGGTGCCCTGTTCGTCCCACTGGTTCTGACGCAATCCGCGGGGATTGAACAGCAAGTCGGCCAGCTCGATCGCACGTGCCGTCTCTTAGTCCGCCAGCGGACTGCTGTGATCAATTGGACCTGAGTGCATCTGCCCGTATCCATCTAGCGATGTTAGATCCAGAGATCAAAAGTCAGTTTCGATCGACGAAGCATTTGCCTAGTCCAGGACGTGGACGATGTCCAATCCTCGATCATTAGCTCCCGAGACAAATTCTAGCCGAGGTGTCAGCTATGTCGGTAGTCTGGTCGCAATCGGCGCCATCTATCTCGTCTTGGCCAAAGGTGGCCTTGCTCTCGCCTCCGTTCATCCCAGTTCAACGCCAATTTGGCCGCCGACAGGTGTCGCGCTGGCGGCGGTGCTGTTGGGGGGATATCGGACCTGGCCAGCAATTTTTGCGGGAGCGTTGATCGCAAATGCGACGACGGCGGGCTCGGTTGCTACCGCAATCGCGATTGCGGCCGGTAATGCTCTCGAAGCGGTTGTCGGCGCTTATCTCATTAATCGGTGGTCGAGCGGATGTAATACGTTTTCAACCCCCGATTCTGTCGCAAAGTTTGCGGTGATCTGCGTCGTCATCGCGACGCCGATCAGCGCCAGCATTGGCCTGACCAGTCTGACAATCTTCGGGTACATCGAACAGAAGAGTTTCGCCGACGCGTGGATCACCTGGTGGCTGGGAGATGTGACAGGCGCACTGGTCATTACTCCCGTTATCGTGCTTTGGGCATCAAGCCGCTATCATGACTTCGAACGCCATGCGCTTCAGGAGACGGTCGGCGTCCTCACGACAGCGGCGGTCGTTGGACTCATTGCTTTCAGCCCTTTGATCGAGCAAACGCCCGGACGAGATCCACTGGGTTTTTTGGCGATCTTGCCAATGTTGTGGGCGGCGCTGCGCCGCGGTCCACGCGATACCGCGACGGTCGCCCTGATGCTTGCGGGCATCACGATCTGGGGCACGCTCAGGGGCGGCGGCCCGTTCACAACCACGGACCTTAACGCATCGTTCCTGCTGGTGTTGATGTTCTTGATCAGCATTACCGTTCCAAGCTTGTTGCTGAGCGCCGATGTCGAGGTACGCAAGAAAGCGGAGGAGCATCTGCGCCGCGCGCGCGTCGAACTCGAGCAGAAGGTCGCAGAGCGAACGCAAGAGCTGGAGCTCGCCAGTGCCGCAAAATCACGCTTTTTTGCCATGGCAAGCCATGATTTGCGGCAACCGTTACATGCATTAGGGCTGTTTGTGGCCCAGCTGCGCACGCCGCTCGAACCGGGGGAGCGGGCGAGGACGATCGAGCGGGTCGACGCAACGCGCAAGGAAATGGACGAAATGTTCAATTCGCTGCTGGACATTTCGAGAATCGATGCCGGGATGCTTAACCCTTACATTACCGAATTCCCGATCGGGCGCCTGTTGCAGAAAAGTGAGACGGCGTTTGATCAGGCGACGCGTGAAAAAGGCTTGCGCTTACGCGTCAGGCCAAGTGACGCCTGGGTGCGGAGCGACGCCATGCTGCTCGAACGCATACTCCTGAATCTGGTGTCCAATGCTGTACGCTATACGTTGCAGGGCGGGATCCTGGTCGGATGCCGTCGGCGCGGTGAAATGCTGCGCATCGAAGTATACGATACCGGTCCCGGCATTCCCGAGGATCAAAAGCAGAATATCTTTGGCGAGTTTTTTCAAGTTCCTGC
The DNA here is from genome assembly GCF_000379585.1 of Bradyrhizobium sp. WSM2793. Taxonomy (NCBI): domain Bacteria; kingdom Pseudomonadati; phylum Pseudomonadota; class Alphaproteobacteria; order Hyphomicrobiales; family Nitrobacteraceae; genus Bradyrhizobium; species Bradyrhizobium sp. WSM2793. The sequence goes on from NZ_KB902846.1 coordinate 8,555, forward strand.
TCCGGAGCAGAACCGGTCCGGCGGCCTGGGGCTCGGCCTTGCCATTGTCGACAGGCTTCGCTTGCTTCTCAACCATCCAATTGAGCTCGCTTCGACTGTGGGTCGCGGTTCGCGATTCACGATCCTGGTTCCGAAGGTCGACGAATGCGTCAGAGCTGCAGCGCCCGCCGACTTACCACACCCCGGTGCTTTTGCAGTCGACGGCAAGGCAATTCTTGTTATTGCCGATACTCCCATCGTGCAGGAGGGAACGGGCGGATTGCTCAGCAAATGGGGATGTTCGGTTCTTGCCGCCGGATCCGACGAAGCCGCACTGGTTCGACTTGCTGAGCGCGAACAACGCCCCGACCTCATCATCTCGGACTATCATCTCGCACGCGGGAAGACCGGAATCAGGGCAATTGAACAAATCAATGCGGCGTTTGGCTCGACGATTCCTGCCATTCTCATCAGCGGCGACACGGCAGCTGAACCACTGCGGGACGCCAAGGATAGAGGATACGTTTTGCTGCATAAGCCGGTCGACCCAATGCAGCTCCGCGCGGTCATGCACAAGCTGTTTAGGGATCACGATGGTGGGAGAGACGCCGGGGCAGTTTCATGATCCAGATTTCGGCGGCCACTCCCAGCCCATTTTTCCGACCTTTATGATGGCCTCGGTACGCGTCGCTACGCCGAGGGCCTTGAGAACGACCGTGATGTGATTCTTCACCGTAGGCACTGCCATATTGAGCATCGTGGCAATGACCTTGTTGCTCTTCCCCTTCATCAGGAGCGCAAGTACTTCAATCTGCCGATCGGTCAACCCGACCCCCTTGAGCGAGTCGGGCGTCACTGGCTTGTTTGCATGCCGTGGGCCCGCCGTCTTCTCCAGTATCTCCAACGGGATGTAAACTCCGCCGGAGAACACCAATTCAATAGCCTTGAGCATCACCTCGCGTTCCGTGGTTTTCGGAATGAAACCCAGCGCGCCGAATTTGAAGGCGCGCCTGACTGTGTCTTGATCATCGGAGGACGAGAGAATGACGACAGCAGTCCTCGCATAGCGATCGCGCAGTTCGCAAAGGACGGAGAAGCCGTCGCGATCAGGCAAATTGATATCAAGCAAAATGAGGCTGATGTCGGGATGCTCCTCGACGATGTGCATGGCCTCCCGGCCGCTCGAAGCTTCGAATATGACGGCTTCTGGCTTTAGTTGCTTCAGGACGGCGTGCAGCGCGGCCCGAATCAATGTGTGATCGTCAACAACAAGCACCTTCATAAAAAAGCTCTCCGTCTTCTGGCCGCGCGGAGATCAATAGAAAATCATACACCCACCTTCGAGATCGTCCATCTTCCATCTCGGCTCCGGCCGGCGGTTCGCCGGCAGGTAAGCAGGTAAGAGGACTACGTGAAGCGCGCAGCTCGCGGGCCCCACAGGACGGACGATACCTTGGTCATAGGACCTAGGCACCTCTCTGTACCGACCTCCGGCCGATTTACAGGCTGCGGCGCTTGCACGATGATGACGGCAGTCAGCCACTCTACCAGAGGGTTGTGCGCACCCCGGCCATATCATCATTGTCGCAATTGCTGTCGTGGCCGGGTCGGTGTGAAGCAATTCTGGACTGCGGCGCTGTCAGAATCCGCAGCGTGCTTTTTGTTACATTCAGTTCCTCTTGATCGTTCCTCTCGAAGCCTGCGCGTACCCTGGACGAGGCAAGCCAATGCAGGATCGGACCGCATCCCCGAAGCAATTTGCGGGCGCTCTGCCGGAGCTCAAAGTCAACAGCCGCGACCTTCGCATTGATGCCTGCCGCGGCATCGCGCTCTGGTGCATCTTTCTTGATCATGTCCCCAATAACATTGGAAGTTGGCTGACGCTACGGAACTACGGCTTCAGCGATGCCGCGGAAGTGTTCATGTTCGTCTCGGGAGTCACCTGCGCGCTGGCCTACGGCAAAGTACGGAGTTGCGAGGGGTGGACCAGTGTGATCCGCCGGACCCTGCGGCGAAGTTGGGACATCTATGTCGCATTTCTGCTGCTGACGCTCGCCTGCGCCATCTTGGTTCACCTCGCAGGCGGGAACCGTCTTGCTGATGAGAGCAATACGCGGATTCTGTTGGACCAGCCGGGCTCGGCGCTCGCCCACGCAGCGATCCTGCAATACCGTCCGGTCAATACCGACGTATTGCCGATCTTCGTGCTTCTCCACCTCTTTTTCGCGCCGTTGCTGTGGTTGCTGTTCCGAATGCCGAACGTGACGCTTGGCGCCTCGCTGGCGCTTTATGCGCTGGTGCAAATGTTCGGCTGGTCCATGCCGGCGTGGCCGAGCGGCCATTGGGCTTTCAATCCACTGGCCTGGCAGCTATTGGCGGTTCTTGGTGCCTGGATGATAATCGAGGGCGAACGAGTGCGCCCCTGGCTAACGTCTCGCACGGTGCTCGTACCTGCCGCTCTCTATCTGATCTTCAGCCTCGTCATCGCATTGAGCTGGAGAGTCAAGCCTTTGGAAGCGTTGATCCCCCAGGGGCTGACCAAATTGGCTTACCCGCCAGACAAGTCCAATCTCGATCCGTTGCGTCTATTGCATTTCTTGGCTCTAGCGGTTGTGGCGGTATGGTTCGTGCCGCCCAATCGGCAAGCCTTGACGAGTGCGGTGATGCGCGGCGCCATCCTCTGTGGCAAGCACTCGTTGCCAATCTTCTGCCTCGGCGTCCTGCTGACGCTCGCTAGCCTCCTGGCGCTGCTCGACATATCGGAAGGGCTTGCGATGCAGATCACGCTCAGCGTTGGCGGGATCCTCATGATGATCGTGGCAGCGACGCTTCTGAACTTGATCAAGATCACGCCCAGGCTGCAGCCGTCTGTTGCTCTGGCTGCGGGCGTGCACGTCCAGCCGGACGCCTGGGGCACCGTTGACTGGCGCCCCTTGGAGGCGTTCCGCCGAGGACTGCGCGAGCTCGGATGGGCCAGCGGCCGGAATCCCGTCATCAATTGCTGGTTCGCGGATAGGCAATCCCACCGGGTGTACCAGATGTTTGGCCTCGCAGACGGATTATTACAGCCGAAGGCGAATGTCGTCGCGGCGTCGCCGAAGCCTGCAGCGACGGTGGCCAGGAATGCAACAGCGCCCATTGCATCGGCGGAATATGGCGTTTGACACATCGGCACGGAAAAGTTCCGGCAGACCTCGAGCCGCTCAGAGAGATCACCGGGAGGTGAAGGATCGCGTTTCTTTCGCGGCGTGAGGCGGAATGTTTCAGCAACGGGACTCGTACGGTTTGGTCGCCATCTTGCGTTCCGCCGTGCTGCTCATGGATCGAGCCATGTCCCCATGGTCACAGCACGCACCCGCAGCGGGCAGATTGAGCATAGGCCAGGAGCCGAAAGTCAGCTTTGGCATGCATCGTGCAAAAGCGATCGATGATTGGGGTCACCTTGTCACTGTAGCCGCGTTGCCAGTGTCCGAGCCCGTGCAGAGCGCTCTCCTGACAGGCAATCGAGTTGAGGTGAAGGATGCGCTCCATCGTGCGGAGCGCGCAATCGTGGAGAGTTGGCAGGTGCGGATCGTCGGCAAGAGCCAAGCACGGAAAGGCATCCCACCACATATAACAGACACAGTTTAGCGTCCCGGCATCGGCTTCGCTCAGGTGGGACAAACTGGGGGTGCACCGCGATTCGAACAACTTGGCAAAGAGTTCTGCGATGGACTTGACGCAGCGGATACGATCTTTGATGGGCACATCAGTTGAACAAAGCCATCTGTTATCGCCGCTTGCGCTGGTATTGACAAGGTAGGTTAAGCCTTGTGCGATTTGGCTGTCAGCAAATCCCTCTAGCGCGGTCTGCGGGTCTTCAAACAGCCGAGTGAGATAAGATACAGCTTCTGCTGGTGGCGGGTCCCACCAATCATGCTCAGGATCGAAGTACCAAGGTGCTTGCTGAAAGCGAACCTCGCGTCCAAATGCGTGCTCCAGCCAATCACGAAACGAGAGCGTTTGCAGGCGCATCACAAAAGCCGCCTCCCCGGAGGCATGAAACTCCCTAATGCTATGCCAGGTCCGGGATCACGCCAAGGCGCGAAATTTTTCAGGCAAATGCCTCCTTGCGATCAATAGCTGAATGAGATCGGTTCTTCACCTTGGGCCGATCGGCCAATTCGCCCATTCAGGCAGCTCCCGATTGTCATCCCGCTCGCGCGGCGCAAGGGGAGGCGCGCCACTGAAGCCCGCCGGATATATTTCCCTGCTCACGGCCACGCGAGTCCCTGTTCGCCAGCGAAAATTCCCTGCTCCGATGAGAGCCGGGACGCTCGGGATTTCTAGCAATTTAAGGTACTTCTCGCCAATTCTCGTTGCCAAGGCGGGGCCTGCGGTGGGCGCTTTTCCCTGTAAACTTCCCTGTTCGCAGGGAATTGGCGCGTTCGTGTTTGCCGCGGATGATGGCTGATACCACGCGCGGTTCAGGACCTCGGTCACGGTCCCGAGCTGGACGATGCAAATCAAGCGAGTTGAGAAACAAGCGTGACCAGCTCCGACTGGCGGTGCGCGCCCGTCTTCGAGAAGATCGACTTGAGGTGGTTGCGGGCTGTTTCGCGCGAGATCCGCAGGTGCTCGGAAGCGCTGGCGAGCGATGCGCCGGTTGCAAGCAGGGCGGCCAGGCGAGATTCCGCCGGGGTGAGATCGAAGGCCTGGCCGATCAGCGCCGGATCCGGCGCCGGGCGTGGAATGAGGTTGGACAGGATCAGCATGGCGCGGGCTCCGAGGAAGACGGAGCGCGCCGCCCCGTCCACCGGCAGGATCCGCAAGACGACCGGTGGCTTTGTCGTCCGGCGGATCAGGATCGGAGAGGCGGGGATGGCGGAGGCGTCCGGCGTGGAGCGCACCGCGCTGATCAGCTGATCGAGCCTTGTCATCGCATGCTTGTCGCGAAGGATGAGGCGCCGCTCCCTGATGCGGATCTCGTTGTCGAATCCCGTTTCGGCTGCCGCGTTGGTGCGCAGGACCATTCCTTCCCGATTGAGGATCAACGCGGGCTGTCGGACCCGGTCCAGAACATCGGTCATCGCGGTGAGTGCAGTCCTGCCGACGACCGTCGCGAGCGTGGCGGTCTCGGTCAGGCGCGGCGCCAATTGGGCAAGCAGCTGCTTGTCGATTGCCTCAAACGGGCCTTCGCGGCCGGTTCGCTGGATCGTCAATGCCCACGCGGCGCTGTCGGCCCAGAAGCCGATGCCGGCGAACCAGCGGAATCCGGATGGAAACAGCAACTCGTTGTACATGGGATCGGCGCGAATCTGCTCCGGCGTCATCACATCGAGGTCGGTCACGACCTCTCCCGCCATCATGCGCGGAAAGCCCTTGGCGCGCGGGTCCCTCAGATGCCAGTTATTCCTAAAGTAGAGCTCGGTAGCCTCCGCAATCGACGCCGTGCGTGGAACGTCCGGGGTCCGGATATCGCTTTGAAGGAGCAGGGCCGCCGACGCGCCCACCGCCTTGCAGATGTCATCCATGATGTCGCGCCATGCTTCCGGATTCACGGCGGCTTCGCCAAGTCGATTGAGGACCTTCGACAGCTCGGCATCGTCGATTTTGTCGACTTTCAAGCGCGGCCCCCTCCGCCTAACCCCACGCATTTCGTTGCGAGCCCGCATGCATCCTTGCTGCATGCATGCAAGTCCCCGACATTTGGGGCCCCGGAATGCGTTTCCCTGACCGGCGATGCTTCGTGAGGAGGCGGCTCGAAGCAAGCCCCCCTTGCCTGTTTTTCCTGAAAAATCGCACTTGACGAAAGTCTAGCGGATGGCTGCGGCAGGCGGCGGCGCCCGGACCGGAATGACCCATTCGGGTCATGCGTCCAGATGTGCCGGCGCTATTCCATGGAAGAGAAATATTTGCCGCACCAGGAATTGAGATGACGTTGCTTTGCTTGAGTCAGTCGGATCTCGACGACGGCTTTCGGCTCCCGATATCGATCTGTGGGGATATCTGTGCGCGTCAGAGTGTCGCAGTATGTGTTGCCCGGCGCGGCGCGAATTGTTCAGCTGCGCTATCAACGGTCGCAATCCATTTTCTCGACAGCTTAAGCGATCTGGTCAAGGCCAGCCGGGGAGGCAAGGCGATCGCTTCATTCCATCCCGTATTGTGCTGCAATTCGGCAGAGCTTCGATTTTCTGGTGTGCCGAAATCGGGCGCAATCGCAAACCTGGAACGCGCGCTTTCTCGGCTGCGCAGTTCGATTCACACTGCGCTTAAGGTTAGCAGCTGTGCTGTCTTGACGCAGTCACGCAACAATGAAAACAATTTGCAATTATCAGAAGTCCTTCGTCGCTCCGTGACAGGACTTCGCCGTTCGACGTCGGGCAACGGCGCCTCGTCGAATCGATACCCGATACAATCATAACAAGACCATTTCATTTCCAACTCGCGCCGTTGGGCTGACGGCGAACTTTTGAGCATCAGAACGTTAAAGGGGGGCTCGCCATGAGCGGCCAGACGATTTTGCGCGCCAGTTTTGTCTCGGAGTCCGCGGCCTATCGCAACACCTTTGGTTGGTACAACAGCTCAACAGGGCTCGGCGGAATTCTGTTCGCAAATGCGGATTCGCAAGGGGCTGGCGCCCTCACCCCCGGTGTCTCCTATGTCGACTTCGCGGTGAACACCGCCGATCTTGGCAAGATCCAGTTCTTCCTCATTCCGGACGGTGCGGCGCCGGGCCGCAACGATGCCGACGATCTCTCCGGCGCCATCAAGGTCATCAAGCTCTCGGACGGCACCTGGGCGGTCGCCGATGTCGATGCCAACGGCAACGTCATTTACGTTGCCGGCAAGCCCGACCTGCTCAGGGGCGCCGGCGCCAATGCGTTGTTCACAGAGACCTCCAAGAACGCAGGCGGCGTCGATTATGCCTCGTCGGTCATGGGCAGCCAGCAGACGGCAGCCAAGCTCGCCAGCGACACCGCCGACGGCGCAACCGGCACCATCGCCTGGGAGGACTCCGCCGCGACGCGCAGGTCCAACGGCACCTACACCGCGCCGGGCGACGCCGACTACAACGACGCCGTTTTCCAGATTTCGCTCGTGCAGAAACCGGTCGCCAATGCCGATGCGGTCACGATCGGCGAGGATGCCGGCGCCACCGCGATCAACGTGCTCGCCAATGACACCAACCCCGCGGGCGGGATGCTGCGCGTCACCTCCGTCAACACGCAGGGAGTTTTGGGGACGGTCAGCATCGCCGCCGACGGCCACAGCATCGCTTATACGCCGGGTTCGGCGTTCCAGTCGCTGCGCGCCGGCCAGTCCGCGAGCGAGAGCTTCACCTACACCGTAACCAACAACGCCGGCCTGACATCGACAGCGACGGCGACCGTCACGATCCAGGGCGCCAACGATGCCGCAATCATCGGCACGCCTTCGGCTGCCGATGTCACCGAGGATTCCCGCAATCCGACCCTTAAGCTCAGCGGGACGATCGCGATCTCCGACGTCGATCAAGGCGAATCGGCGTTCAAGACCACCGTGGTATCCGCGGTGGGCAATTTCGGCACGCTGTCCCTGAAAGCCGACGGCAGCTACACCTATTCGATCGCCAACAGCGCCGTTCAATATCTCGGCGCCGGCGAGACCAGGGTCGAGACGTTCACGATCAGCGCGCTGGACGGCACGGCCAAGCAGGTCTCCTTCACGGTTCACGGCACCAACGATGCCGCCGTGATCGGCGCGCCCGCCTTCACCACCGTCACCGAGGACGCGAGCACGCCGACGCTGTCGGTGTCAGGCACGATCTCGATCTCGGATGCCGACCAGAACCAGTCCACGTTCCAGGCCGGCGTGATCACAGGGCAGGGCAATCTGGGCGCATTGACGCTGAATGCCAACGGCACCTACAACTATTCGGTCGCCAACAGCGCCGTGCAATATCTCGGTGCGGGCGACACCAAGGTCGAAACCTTCACCGTCAAGTCGTTCGACGGCACGGCCAAGCAAATCTCGTTCGTCATCAAGGGCGTCAATGACGCGGCGGTGATCGGCACACCCACGATTCACGATGTCTACGACAATCCGTCCGCACTCGTGCTCACCGCATCCGGCAGCATCGGAATCACGGACGTTGATCAGGGCGAAGCGGCGTTCAAGCCGGCCGTTGGCTCCGCTGCCGGCAACCTCGGCTTCCTGCTGCTGTCGGGCGACGGCAGCTATGTTTACGTCGTGGCCGAAAGCGCTGCGCATAATCTGGCGGCCGGTACCGTCAAGGTCGATACCTTCACCGTGACCGCCGTCGATGGCACCACCAAACAGGTCAGCTTCACCGTTCACGGCCCGGCCGGCGGCAACCACGCGGCGACGATCGGCGATCCCACCATTGCCGATGTGACGGAAGACCTTGCGGCGAACAACGCCGGGAATCTGACCGCCGTGGGCAGCATCTCGGTCAGCGACCCGGACGCGGGCCAGTCCTCGTTCCAGGCCGGCGTGCTCACAGGGCCGGGCAATCTCGGCACGCTGAACCTCTCGGCCAACGGCAGCTACACCTACACCGTCGCCAACAACGCCGCGCAATATCTCGGAGCCGGCGAAACCAAGATCGATACGTTCACGGTCATCTCTCAGGACGGCAGCTCCAAGGATGTCACGTTCACAATCCACGGCGAGGACGACGGCGCGACCATCGGCAATGTTGGCGATCACGACGTCACCGAGGACGGCCAGCTGACGGCGTCCGGGCAGCTGTCCATCCTCGACGCCGACCAGAATCAGGCCGCGTTCCAGGCTGGCGAGATCACGGCACCAAGCAACCTCGGCGCGGTGACGCTGCAGACCGACGGCCACTACACCTATTCGGTCGACAACGCCGCTATTCAGTATCTCGGCGCCAACGACACCAGGACGGAGACTTTCACGGTTACGTCGGTCGACGGCACGACAAAGAACATCAGCTTCGATATCCATGGCGCGCAGGACGCGCCGAATCTGAGCGTTCAGGACTCATCGGGCGCCGCCGACGGAAACATCACGCTTCACATTGCCGCCGATAAGGTCGACCAGAGCAGCACCTTGTCGGTGAAGATCGAGGGGGTGCCGTCGAGCTTTACGGTTCAGAACGGCGCAGCGATCGGGGACGGCGTCTGGCTCGTGACGGGCGCCTCCATTCAGAACGTCGTTCTGATCCCGAACCACGCCGTCGGCAGCGCCGATCCGTTCACGCTGCAGGTCACCGCCATCTCCGACCACGGCATTCATCAGGCGGTGAGCTCAGCCGAGCTCGCGCTGACCGTGACGTCCGGTGCCAACGAGATCAATGCGCTGGATATCGACGGCTATATCGGCGGGGCGACGGTATTTGCTGACGCCAACAACAACGGAATACTTGACGCAGGCGAGGCGTACACGACGACGCGGGCTGACGGCAGCTTTACGTTGGCGGGCGGCTCCGGTCCGCTCGTGAGTATCGGCGGCGTCGATATCTCGACGGGGTTGCAGGTCGCCGGTGTGCTGAGGGCGCCGGAGGGCTCCACCGTCATCACTCCGCTGACGACATTGATCGTTGCGCTGGTCGATAGCACGGCAAACGACGAGCACCCGCTGACGGTGGACCAAGCCATCAACGCCATTGCTGCCGCGTTCAACGTCGATCTCGCCTCTGATCCCGCCAACCCCATTGACCTGCTGTCGTACGATCCGGTGCCCGCTGCGGTGAATGGCGATCCGACCGCAACGGCGGTGCTTGCGGCGGCTATCCAGGTCCAAAGCACGGTCGCCCAGGTGTCGGCCGTCGGCGTGGAGACGGGCGCGGTCATTACAGCCATTGCAGGCGCCATTACGGCCTCCCTGAGCGGGCCCGGCGCGCCCGTCTTCGATCTGGCGTCTTCGGAAACGGTTCAGAGCGTCGTCACGTCCTCCGGCGTCGACGCGGCGGCCGCCGCGACGGTTATCGAGGTCGTTGCTGCCGCGAACGACAGCATTCAGGGGGCCACGAGCGTCACCGAGCTGGCGCAGGCCGGCCAGGTCGCTCAAGGCGCGGCTGCCGAGCAATTGGCTGCGACGAATTTCTCCGACCCGGATTCGGTAACTGAGCTCACGACGCTCTATGTCGAGAATCTCGAGCAGCAGGTCCAGAGTGCCGTGCTGACCCCGGTCGGGAATGCCCTGTTCGGCTCGCTCGGCGATGACGTGCTTTCGGGCGGAGCAGGCAACGATCTGATTGACGGCCAGGACGGCAACGATCGCATCAGCGCTGGTGACGGAAACGACATCCTCTTTGGCGGCGCCGGCAAGGACTATCTCGGCGGCGGCTCGGGTGACGACATCCTCGACGGTGGCCCGGGCTTCGACCGCGCCGTCTATACCGACGCAACCGGCGGCGTCACGATCAACCTCGCGGCCGGAACGGCGTCCGGCGCGGGCGTGGGAACAGATACCCTCGTCAACATCGAAGCTGCCATCGGCAGCGACTTTGCCGATACGTTCAACGCGGCGGGCTTCACCGGCGACGCCCATGTCCCGGGTAGCCCCGTCGGCTACAACGAGTTCGAAGGCAAAGGCGGTGACGACACCATCATCAGCAACACCAACAGCCAGGGCGCGGAGCTGACGCGCGTCTCCTATGTCAGCGCCACCGGGGCGGTGACGGTGGATCTCGCCGCCGGCTATGCGCAGGGTGATGCATCGGTCGGTCACGACACGCTCGTCGGGTCCGGCTTCAACGGCGTCTGGGGCTCTGCGTATAACGACACCATTCTGGGCAGCAACAATCCGATGTTCACCGCGGAGGTGTATTCGGGCTTTGCGGGCAACGACTACATTGACGGCCGCGGTGGCTATGATCGCGTCGACTACAATGTCGATCCGAACACCACGACGGGAATTACGGTCAATCTCGCCGCCGGATCTGTCTCCGGCGATTCGACCATCGGAACCGATACGTTGCGCGGGATCGAGGCGATCCGCGGCACCAACTTCGCCGATACCTACAATGCCGTCGGTTTCGGCGCGGGCAGCGTCAATGCCGGCTCGAACGGGACGTTCAATGAGTTCACCGGCAATGGCGGTGACGACATCGTCACCGGCAACGGCTTCACGCGGCTCGGTTTCAACAACGCGACGGCTGGCGTCCAGGTGGACTTCGTCACGGGCTTTGCCACCGGCGATTCATCCGTCGGAACCGACCAATTCAGCGGCGTCAACGCCGTTCAGGCATCGATGTTCGACGACACGCTGCTGGGCGGGGCGACCAACGACACATTCACCGGCCTTGCCGGCAACGATTATATCGACGGTCGCGGCGGCTTTGACGTCTCGTCCTACAACAACATCTTCTTCATCACGGGAAGCATCACCGTCGACATGGCGGCCGGCATCGTCACCGGCGATGCATCGAACGGCATCGATACACTTCGATCGATCGAGGGCATTCAGGGCACCAACTTCGACGACACCTACGACGCGACCGGTTACGGCGCGAGTGGGGCCAATATCGGCAACAACGGGACCTTCAACCAGTTCGAAGGGCTGAGTGGTGACGACGTCATCACCGGTAATGGCAACACGCGTCTGATTTTCGCCAACGCGACCGGCGGGGTGACCGTCAATCTCGCGGGTGGCACCGCCACCGGTGACGGCTCGACCGGTCACGACACGTTCACCGGCGTCAACAGCGCCGTGGGCAGCAGTCTTGATGACGTTTACGACGCAACGGGTTTCACCGGCGCCAACGCGAACTTCAACACATTCCAGGGCAATGCCGGAAACGACACCATCTCCGGCAATGGCAATACCCAGATCCAGTATGGCAACGCGACCGGCGGTGTGAGCATCAACCTCACCGCGGGCACGGCCGATGGCGACGGCTCGGTCGGCCACGACATCATCACCGGTGGCGTGTTCAACGTTCTGGGGTCCAACTTCAACGACACCATCGTCGGCAGCGCCAGCAACGATGGCCTCTCCGGCAGCAACGGCAACGACACCCTGGATGGTCGATCCGGCAACGACTTCCTCAGTGGCGGCGCCGGTGTGGACACTTTCGTCTATTCGAGCGGCGGCGGCTTCGACTTCATCCAGGATTTCGTCCATGGCCAGGACAAGCTCGATCTGACCGGCGTCTACGGCATCTTTAGTCTCTCCGATCTGCAAGCGCATGCGGTGCAGAACGGTCCCAACACGGTCATCACGTTCAATTCGAACGACGGCCTCACGCTTCAGAACGTCGATCTGAACAGCTTGACGGCGAGCGATTTCCTGTTCGGCACGCCGGCCGCGCCGATCGTCGGCGACGACAACGCCAACGACCTCGTCGGCAGCGCCAATGCCGAATCCATCAGCGGTCTCGGCGGCAACGACCGCCTCCAGGGCCTCGGCGGCAGCGATCTCCTGGACGGCGGCTCCGGCTTCGACCGCGCCATCTATACCGATGCGACCGGCGGCATCGCCGCCAACCTCGCGGCCGGCACCGTCTCGGGACCCGGCGTCGGGACGGACACGCTGGTCAACATCGAAGGCGTGGTCGGCAGCAACTATGCCGACACGTTCAACGCGGCCGGGTTTACCGGCTCGACCGGTCTGCCCGGCGTAGCCGCCGGACAGCGCGAGTTCGAAGGGCGCGGCGGCGACGATAGCGTCGTCGGCGATCTCAACGCCCTGGGGCAGGCGGTGACGCGACTGTCCTATCTGAGCGCATCCAGCGCGGTCACGGTCGACATCGGGGCAGGGACCGCCGATGGCGATGCTTCGGTGGGCCACGACACCTTCTCCAACGTCTCGACGATCTGGGGCTCGGCCTCCAACGACACGTTCTACGGCAGTGACAATGCGGCCTTCACCTACGAGACTTATGAAGGTCGCGGCGGCGACGACTATATCGACGGCCGTGGCGGCTACGATCAGGTCACCTACAATTCGGATACGACGACCACGTCGGGCATTTATGTTCACCTCGCCGCGGGCACCGTGAACGGCGATGCGACCGTCGGCACCGACACGATCCGCAACGTCGAGGCCGCCCGCGGCACCAATTTCGACGACACGTTCGACGCGACCGGATTCGGTCAGGCCGGGGCGACCAATGTCGGCTCCTCCGGCGCCTTCAACGACTTCGCNGGCGCCGGCGGCAACGANACNATCATCGGCAACGGCTCCACCCGCCTGAACTACCAGATCGCGGCCTCCAGCGTCAGCGTCGACCTCGAGACCAGCNNNGTNGGGNCCACGAATGCGGTTACGGTTGCCGGCAGCGCCACGGGTGCGACCGAGGGCACCGACAGCTTCACCGGCGTCAATGCGGTGCAGGGCTCGACCTTCGCCGACACGCTGCTCGGCAGCAGCTTCAACAACAANTTNACCGGTCTCGGCGGNGACGACTACATCGACGGCCGCGCCGGCTTCGACACCGCGATTTACAACAGCCTCAGCACGNTCACGGGNGGNGTNACCGTCGACATGGCGGCGGGCACGGCGAGCGGCGATGGGTCGATCGGGACCGATACGCTGCGGTCGATCGAGGGCATTCAGGGCACGGGCTACGCCGACGCCTATGTGGCGACGGGCTATGGTCAGGCCGGTGCGCTCAATATCGGCAACAACGGCGGCTTCAATCAGTTCGAAGGCCTCGGCGGCGATGATGCCATCACCGGCAACGGCAATACACGACTGCTCTACACCAACGCCACCGGCGGCATCACCGTCGGCCTGAACGCTGGCTCGGTCGCGGGCGACGTGTCGGTCGGGCACGACACCTTCACGGGCGTCAACAGCGTCTATGGCAGCAATTTCGCCGACACTTACGACGCGACCGGCTTCATCGGATTCAATTCCTTCCAGGGCCTCGCCGGCAACGACCTCATCACCGGCAACGGCAGCACGCGACTGCTCTACACGAATGCCACCGGCGGCGTCACCGTCGGCCTGAACGCCGGCTCGGTCGCGGGCGACGTGTCGGTCGGGCACGACACCTTCACGGGCGTCAACAGCGTCTATGGCAGCAATTTCGCCGACACTTACGACGCGACCGGCTTCATCGGATTCAATTCCTTCCAGGGCCTCGCCGGCAACGACCTCATCACCGGCAACGGCAGCACGCAGCTGCTGTTCGCCAACGCTACTGGCGGCGTGACCGTTAACCTCGCAAACGGTACTGTGGACGGCGATAGTTCGGTAGGTCATGACACCATCACCGGCGGCGTGATCGGCGTGTCCGGATCGAACTTCAACGATACGCTGAAGGGCAGCAGCGGCGCCGACAATCTGGTCGGCAACGGCGGCGCTGACACGTTTGTTTATGTGAGCGGCGGCGGCGCCGATTTCATCGGCGACTTCTCGCATGCGCAAGCCGACAAGATCGACCTTTCGGGCGCAAGCATCTACAACCTCGCTGACGTGCAGGCGATCGCCTCGCAGCAGGGACCGAACACGTTCATCAATTTCGGCAATGGCGACAGCCTGACGCTGCAGAACGTGATTTTGGCGAACCTGACTGCGGCGGATTTCATCTTCGCGCCAGGCGTTCACCTGATCGGCGATGCCAATCTGAACACGCTGGTCGGCACGGTCTATGCCGACAATTTGAGCGGCCTCGGCGGCAACGACGTCCTGCAAGGGCTCGGCGGCAACGACCAGCTCGACGGCGGCGTAGGCTTTGACCGCGCCGATTACGGTGATGCAACGGGAGGCATCACCGCCAATCTTGCGGCTGGCTCGGTGGCCGGCCCGGGCGTCGGGACAGACGTGCTGGCGAATGTCGAGGGCATCCTCGGCAGCAACTATGCCGACACGTTCAACGCGGCCGGGTTTACCGGCTCGACCGGTCTGCCCGGCGTAGCCGCCGGACAGAGCGAGTTCGAGGGGCGCGGCGGCGATGATAGCGTCATCGGCGATCTCAACACCCTGGGGCAGGCAGTGACGCGGCTGTCCTATCTCGGCGCATCGAGCGCGGTCACCGTCGATATCGGAGCCGGGACCGCGGACGGCGACGCCTCCGTCGGCCACGACACCTTCTCCAACGTCTCGACGATCTGGGGTTCGGCCTCCAACGACACGTTCTACGGCAGCGACAATGCGGCCTTCACCTACGAGACCTATGAAGGTCGCGGCGGTGACGACTATATCGACGGCCGCGGCGGCTACGATCAGGTCACCTACAATTCGGATACGACGACCACGTCGGGCATCTATGTTCACCTCGCCGCGGGCACCGTGAACGGCGATGCGACCGTCGGCACCGA
>NZ_KB902846.1:24171-261860 GCF_000379585.1 Bradyrhizobium sp. WSM2793
GGCTCGGTCGCGGGCGACGTGTCGGTCGGGCACGACACCTTCACGGGCGTCAACAGCGTCTATGGCAGCAATTTCGCCGACACTTACGACGCGACCGGCTTCATCGGCTTCAATTCCTTCCAGGGCCTCGCCGGCAACGACCTCATCACCGGCAACGGCAGCACGCAGCTGCTGTTCGCCAACGCGACCGGCGGCGTGATCGTCAACCTCGCAAGCGGTACTGTGGACGGCGATAGTTCGGTGGGTCATGACACCATCATCGGAGGGGTGACCAGCGCTGCGGGCTCGAACTTCAACGACACAATCACCGGTTCTGGCGGCAACGACCAGCTGTTCGGCAACGGCGGCAACGATCTGCTCAGCGGCGGTGCCGGCAACGACGGCCTGAACGGCGGCATCGGTGCAGACACCTTTGTCTACGCTGCCGGCGGCGGCGCCGACACCATCGGCGACTTCCTGCAGACGGACGCCGACAAGATCGACCTCACGGGGATCCCTAGTGTCTCGACCCTTGCCGACGTTCAGGCGCTTGCCACCCAACAGGGGCCGAACACGGTCATCAACTTCGGCAATGGCGACACCCTCACGCTGCTGAACGTGACGCTGTCGAACCTCACGGCTGCCGACTTCATCCTGGGGCAGGGCGTGCATCTCATCGGTGACGCCGGTGCAAATACACTGGTCGGTACCGCCTATGCCGACAGCCTGAGCGGCCTCGGCGGCAACGACCGGCTGAAGGGCCTCGATGGTAATGATCTGCTCGATGGCGGCCTCGGCTTCGACCGCGCCGACTATGTCGCTGCAACGGGCGGCGTTACCGCAAATCTCGCGGCAGGGTCCGTGACGGGTCCAGGGGTCGGCACTGACACGCTGGTGAACGTTGAGGGGATCGTGGGCAGCGACTATGCCGACACGTTCAACGCGACCGGTTTTGCGGGCGATACCGGTATTGCCGGGACCAATGTGGGCTTCAACGAGTTCGAAGGCCGCGGCGGGAACGACAGCATCACGGGCGCGATGAACAGCCTGGGTGCGCTCCTGACGCGCATCTCGTATGCCAACGCAACGGGCGGCGTGACCGTCGATTTGGCGGCCCATTCGGCGACGGGAGATGCTTCGGTCGGTACCGATACCCTGGTGGGCTCGGGCTTCGGGGGAGTTGTCGGCTCTGGGTTTGGCGACCAACTGCTCGGCAGCACCAACGGCGCCGGAACCGTGGAAATCTTCGAAGGCCGCGCCGGCGATGACTTCATCGACGGCCGGGCTGGCTTCGATCGGGCGGACTACGCGCTCGACCCGGCCGCAGTGGGCGGGATCAACGTTCAACTGGCCTCGGGAACCGTGACAGGCGACGCCGCGACGGTCGGCACCGACACGCTGCGATCGGTCGAGTCAGTGCGCGGCTCGAACGCTGCGGACGTCTTCAACGCCGTTGGCTTCAGCGGGGGCAGTCAAAATGCCGGTTCCAACCTCACCTTCAACGAATTCATCGGCATGGGAGGTAACGACAGCATCACCGGTAACGGCAACACGCGCGTTGCATTCACCAACGCCACCGGCGCGGTGACGGTCGATCTGCTGGCAGGTACTGCAAGCGGTGACTTATCCACGGGCAACGATACGTTCAGCGGCGTCAACGCCGTGATGGCCTCGATGTTCAACGACGCCATCAGCGGCAGCGATATCACCACGGCCACGGAGACCTTCACCGGACTTGCCGGTGACGACTTCATCGACGGCCGAGGTGGCTTCGATGTCATCAGCTACAACAACATCTACTTCTCCACCGGCCCGGTCACCATCAACTTCACGGCAGGCACCGCGACCGGTGACGGTTCGATTGGCAATGATACGTTCCGCCGAATCGAGGGTGCCCAGGGCACCACGTTCAACGATGTCTTCACGGCCACGAATTTCGGCGCAGTCGGTTTCCAGAACGGCGCAACCAACAATGTCGGCAACAACGGCAACTTCAACCAGTTCGAGGGCCTGGCCGGCAACGATGGGATCACCGGCAACGGCAACACCCGCATCATCTATTCCAGCGCGACCGATGCTGTGACGATCAACCTGCAGGCGGGGACTGCGACCGGCGGCAGTTCTGTCGGCACCGATACCTATGTGGGCGTCAACAGTGCGACCGGCAGCAACCTGAACGACACCTATAATGCCACCGGATTCACCGGCGTGACTTCGGCCGGATCGTTCGGCACCTTCAACCTGTTCGAAGGCCTGCTCGGTAACGACACCATCACCGGCAACGGCAATACGCGGGTCTCGTATTCTCAGGCGAGCGGGGGCGGAGTTTCCGTCGATCTTTCGACGGGAATTGTGAGCGGTGCGGCCGGCGCAGACTTCATCACGGGAGGCGTCAACAGCGTCCAGGGGTCGAACCAGGCCGACACGCTCGTCGGCGGCTCGAATAACGAGTTCTTCTTCGGCGGCGGCAGTGGCGACACGATCAACGCAGGCGGCGGCAATGACGGCATCACCGGCCAGGGCGGCAACGATACGATCGACGGCGAGGCCGGCACTGACATGGTGATCTTCTCGGGTACGCAATCGCAATACACCGTCACGACGGCTGGAACGGTCCAGGTTCAAGACAATGTCGTGAATCGCGACGGCACCGACAGTCTGACCAATGTCGAAGCGCTGCAGTTCAGCGACGCCATCGTGCTGTTGTCGTCGGGAGCTTCGGGCAGTCCGATCGACCTCTCGACGCAACAGTTCTCTAACACGGCACCCGTGATCGGAACGGCTGGAGATGATTATCTTCGAGTCGGAGCCAATATCTTCGGACACGGGATCAATCTGGGAGCCGGGACGGGCGATACCGTCCTGCTCAACGGCACCTTCGGTAACGGCTACACGCTCAATCTCTCAGGTGTCGAAAACCTTGTCGGCAGCGGCAATGACGAATTCGTCAACCTCACGACGACCGCCAACGGACTGGTCGTCGATCTCGGCGGCGGCAATGATCAGCTCAATCTCGCGGGCGGCGCCAACACGCTCAGCCTGGTCGGTGTCGAGGGAGTCGGCGGGTCCGATTTCGGTGTGGCGCCCGGCGTCAACGACGTGCTCACCCTGTCGACGATTGTCACAGGCCTGAACATCAGCCTCGGCAACGGCGACAATACGATGAATCTCGCAGCCGGCGCGAACTCGTTCGTGAACATCTACGACGTCAACCACGTGCACGGAACCGCGAGCGACGACACCTTGACCGTGACCGGTGCGATCGCCGCGGCCAACGGCGTCGCGGTCGACCTCGGCGATGGCGAGGATACGATCGTTCTCAACGGAAACTTCGCGGCATTCGCCGCGCTCAGCGTCGAGCACATCAACGGCAATTCCGGCGATAATTCAGTCAGCTTGACGAATACCGTCGACGGCATCTTCATCGACATGGGCGGTGGAAACGATCTGGTGTCGCTCGCCAATGGGGTGAATTCGGTCAGCATCAATGGTGTCGAAAACCTCAACGGCAGTGATTTTACCGGCAATCTCAACCCGTCGGACGATATGGTCACGCTTCTGAACACCGTGTCCGGAGTGTCGGTCAATCTCGGCGAAGGGACGGCCAACGTCCTGAATCTCGCCGCAGGCAGCAATTCGTTCGACAATCTGTGGAACGTGAATCTGCTCAACGGGAGCTCGTCGAACGACATTCTGACGTTGCAGGGCAGCCCGGCGAACGCGATCGATCTCGGCGGCGGCGACGACACTCTGAACTTCAACGCGAATGTCTATGACATCACGGTGACCAATGTCGAAACCGTCAATGCAGCCGCGAATTTCGACAGGATCACGATCGGCAATGCGTCGGGTAACACCACGATCTCTGCCGGCGCGGGTGCGGATGAGATCTTCGCCAGTGCGGGCCATGACAACTTCCGCTTCGTCAGCACCGCGGATTCCGCCGCCGGTGCCGCGGATACCATCCACAGTTTCGATGCCGACAATGACAGCTTTACGTTCTCAGGCATCAGCGTCGCCGGCGGTCACATCGAGTACGTGGAGAATGCGGCGTTGCTCGGCGGCAACCAGGCCTCGGCTCATCTGCAGAACTTCGGGCCGGGTAACGACTATCTTCAGATCGATATCGATGGCGACGGAACGAGTGATATGGATGTGAGCCTGCAGAATGCGAGCGGCACGCTGCACAACGGCAACTTCCTGTTGAGCTGAGAGGGAACCGGCTTCGGAGAAGGCGTTGGCCGCCTGCCGGCCTGTCTCCGGAGCCGCCGTCCCGGCAATCGGCGCGCGAGCCCAAGCAAAAACCGCCGCCACCGGCTATCCGGTGGATCGGCGGTCTGTGGTCGAAGGTGGCTGGGCGAAGGTGGCTGGCCTCTCAGGGCGCTCTTAGCTAAGCGCTCCCGCGCTCACCGGACGTACCAATAGCCCCACCAGCGCTGGGACACCGGACGCGCCTGCGCCTTCATGGCTGCGACTTCTTCGACGGAGCGAAGCTGCGGGCCGTAGATCGCGGGCGGGTAAACGTCATCCCACAGCACGACCCCGGTTTGCGCGTAGGCCGCGCGCTGATGTGCTGTAGCAACCGCCAACTCGGCGGCCGGTGCTACGGATGCTGTCAAAGCGAGACCGAGAGCGGACAGGGCAATGGATGGAATAAGGGCGCGGACGTTCATTGGATTGAATCCCTCGTAATATGAGATGCGAAATAATGCGACGGGTCCCGACTGGTTGCAAGGGCATGGATTGGCCGGTCGGCCCGAAATTTCCTGTTCGTGGGAGGGCGTGCCAGGTCCGTTCGACGGCAGCAGCCTTCGGACAGATCGGGATCGCGAGGACATCTCTTTATATAGAGTGACTCTAATGAGTGATCTTGATCGCAGCGGTCAATGCACGGGAGTTGTGCTGCATGCACGTAAGAGGTCAGGCATGAACAATCTTTCGGCGCCCGAGGTCGGCAAGAACCATGATGTCGACACACTGCTCGCTCTTGATGAGTCCCGGACTATCTAGGGCGACTCCCATGACTTCTACATTCCTTTCCGCTTTCATTTTCGGCGCTGGCCTCACCTTGGGATACGCGCTACGCGCTTGGCGCGTGCAACGAAGCCCTGCGAACCCGTCCCGCGGCGCCTCGCGCCGAATGACCGGACCGACTCCCACCTCGACGTTCGGCCACGCTCGACGAGCCTTTTAGGCAACGTCCGATTCGCTGGCGGGATCTCACTGGTACGATGGGGCATGACGAGATGAGCGAACCCAAGAAGGATGCGCCGCGGCGTTACATCGTCGATGGCGCCGGACAACGCGTGCTTGTCGGGCTGACGATCTCGGAGACGGTCGAGTTCGAAGCGCTGGATAATCCGAGCTCCCGCCCCGGCGCCGATTTGCTTGTCGAGGCACGCCGTGTCCGACAGGACGGACATGGGGAGCGCTGGCTGGAGCTTTACGTCAAGCACGAGCGAGCCTGGAACGATTGGATGGCTGAAACACGCGCGCGGCTGGAAAAGCCCCGCTTGCTCAACTAGATCCGGTCGAGGTCGATGCCATGGTCCGATGGGCTAGCCGTCGCGAACCAAGGCTCCGCGTCATACCGCGAGCATGCGGCTGCCCTGGATGCTCATCAGGGTGAGGTTGCCGGTCGCATAGGCGCCGGTGTCGATGTTGACGCGGTTCGCCATGAATTCGGCGCTGCGGACCGGCGTATGGCCATGCACGATGTACTTGCCGAACTGCTCCTCGCTGCGCAGGAATTCTTCGCGAATCCAGAGTAGATCGCGCTCCGTCTGCTCGGCCAATGGAACGCCGGGGCGAACGCCGGCGTGAACGAAGAAGAAGTCTCCGCAACTGAAGCTCAGCCGCAGATTGTCCAGGAATTCCAGATGCTCGGTGGGCATCGCCCGAATCAGATCGCGCATGATCGATGCCGGCTCGTCGCGCTTCAGGTCCGGCGGCGCGAGCCCGTAGGACATCAGCGTCTGGGTCCCGCCGACGGCAATCCAATCCTCGAACAGTGAAGGGTCTTCGAACACCCTCACCAGAAATGCCTCGTGATTCCCTTTGAGGAAGACCGCGTTGCCCCGGCGGCTCCGTTCGACGAGGACGTCGAGGGTGGAGCGCGTATCCGGGCCGCGATCGATGTAATCGCCCATGAAGACCTCGATCGCGTAGCGCGGCCGGCTGCAGGCGATGTCGGCGTCGATCACCCGCAACATCGGCTGGAGCAGATGTGCGCATCCATGAATGTCCGAGATCGCATAGATGCGGACTCCCTCCGGCAATTGCGGTTTGGGCACAGGCGGGCGTGGTCGGGCGAGAGATATCATGGCGCTCAATCGATCGGGTGGTCGAAAAAATTTCCCCAAGTCGCCGGCACCGGAGAGCTTCCATCCAACACGAACGACGTGAAATTGGCGAGGGAGCGTCCTTGTTCTCCGGCTCGATCACGCCAAAAGAAGGGCGCGGCATTTTTTGCCCACCTGGGTATGCGACCGGCGGTGCGAATGGTCGGTCCGCAGGATTGCATCGCTCAAGGCGAGAGTGCAGCAAAGATGCATGCCTTGGCGCAATTTTGCATCGCACGCCCAGATAGAAAATCATCGAAATTCTCGCAAATGACTCATTGTGCTTCGCCGAGGGATTCCATCGCCTGAAAGATGAGCGAGGAGTCGCTCACACGACGGCAAAGCATCGCGGTGGACGTGGAACTTGATTCAAAATAGGGCAACGCGTTCGCTCATATGTCATCACTGTGACGACATTTTCAGCGCGTCGAATTTCGCTGCGCATTTCAACACGACGCATGATCCGTGCGCCGCAAAAGTTTTGCGTGCAGCGCCACAATGTCGCTGCGATCACTCAACACTTTCCGTGCGGGGAAGTGACGAGTCTTCAGCATCACGATGAGCGTCAGACACTCTCTCGATAGACAGAGGTACGAATGGCTGTTGCAACTTATGGTTCTGAAAACACTCACACGCTGTCGTCGATGCGCGGCAGCGCTCTTCAGAGGCCATTTCAGATCGTCGTCATGGCGGCTGACTTTTTGCTGATCTTGTTGAGCTATGCCGCCGGGGCTTCGCTGTACGGCGCGGCCGTCGCTTCACCCGCCGACGGCGCTTCGGTGGGAGCGGGGTTGTTTGTCGGCGTGGTGTTCGTCGCGGTCGCCTATTTCCGGGATGTCTACGCCACCCACCGCTTGCTCAACATCGTCTGGCAGCTTCGAAAGGCGGTGTTTATCTGGCTGACGTCGCTGACGATCCTTGCCGTTGCGGCCTTCCTGCTGAAATCAACCGACAACCTCTCCCGCGGCACCGTCATCGTATTTGCCGTGATCGGCGGACTTGGTTTGGTCAGCCTCCGCTTCGTCTGGCAGGCGGTGTTTGGCACGAGCTTTGCGCGAAGCCGATTGGTCGATCGCAAGGTGATCCTGCTCAGCCTCAAGCCGCTCGACTTCACCTCCAGCCGCTTCAAGGACCTGCGGAGAAATGGCTTCGACGTCATGCGCCATTTCGTGCTTGGCGACGACCGGGATGACGGCCATTGGGAGCGGCAGATTCGCGACGTGATCCGTCAGTCGCGCTCGGCCGACGTCGATGAATATCTGCTTGCGATCGACTGGAACGAATTGCCGATGCTCCGCAAGCTCGGGCCATATCTGCGCGCGGTCCCGCAGCCGATACGCCTGCTGCCGGACGATCCGGTCGCGGATCTGGTGGCTCGTCCTTTCCTGCCGGTCAGTGGAACCGTAGCGGTCGAAATCCAGCGGCCGCCTCTCACCATTCTCGAGCGGCTGCAAAAGCGCTGTCTCGACGTCGGCGTGGCCCTGTTCGCGCTCGTAGTCTTGACGCCGCTGCTGCTCACCGTTGCCGTGCTGATCAAGCTGGATTCCCCGGGAGCCGTCATATTCCGCCAGTCGCGCCGCGGCTTCAATGGCAGGCCGTTCGAGATCTGGAAGTTCCGGAGCATGACCGTCTGCGAGAACGGCGAAACGATTGCCCAGGCGACCAAGAGGGATGCTCGGGTCACCAAGATCGGGCGCTTCCTTCGTATGACGAGCATCGACGAACTGCCGCAGCTCTGGAACGTGCTGCGCGGGGATATGTCGCTGGTTGGGCCGCGCCCCCACGCGCTGGCCCATGACAATTACTATGACGAGATCATCAGCAAGTACGTCTACCGGCATCACATGAAGCCGGGCCTGACCGGCTGGGCCCAGGTGAACGGGTTCAGGGGGGAAACGCCGACGATCGATCTGATGGAGAAGCGGGTCGAATATGACGTCTGGTACGTCAGCAACTGGAGTATCTGGCTCGACCTGAAGATTATGGCCCGGACGGCGTCCGCAGTAATGTTCCAGGAAGCATATTAGTCATTCAATTTCTTCACTGTCCGGAACCGGATCCTCGAGGGATCAGGTTCCGTCTCTCGACGACCTGCTGAAGAGCCGCATGATCGCGTCGCGCAAGGCAAGCAACGGCGGCACCAGCACGAAGAAAGCTCCCATCGCGACGGAAACGATGACATGGCGGATCGAGAAGGATTCGTCCTGCTCGATTTCCCTTTGACTCGGGTCGATGGGCGCGGGTGAGAGTGTCGTCGCCATCGGCTGGGGACGCGGTTTACGGGGGGGAACCACGATCAACACGAACAGGATGTTGAGCAGAACCCAAATAGTCAAAATCGTCAGGACGATCAGCATTCCGAGCCCGCCGGAAATGAACGACAAATATCAGCCGAGGTTAGCCTCAGGGAACCCAGAAAGAAAGATGCCCAAAGTTTCAGCAGTTTGAAGCATCGAGGACCGGATTGTCTCGTATTACCGATGAATGATTGCCAATTGGCGCACTGTCCTCGCCATCGTCGCCTTCGTCAATCCTTGCTTTTGGCTAGAGCAATAACTGCAAGTTGTGGATTCCGGACGAATACGGAGGCCTCAGCAAGTCCGAGGTGGGCTCGGCGCAATCTTCCGTCTCGTGGTGCGAAGGCGCGCTCGTTCCTCTTCAGGCGACAGTTGCGCAAGACGCGAAAAAAGGCCCGCTGCCAAATGGCAGCGGGCCCAACGTCTTTACAATTCGGCTGGGCGCGGCGCCGCGCCTCTGCCTTTTAGGCATGCTCGACGTAATAGCTGTTGTGGTGCTTGCCCTTGTACGCCTCGATGCGCTTGAGCATCTTCGGATTGGCGCGGTTGAGCACGGCGCCGAGCAATTTCTTCTGCAGGACTTCCGACCCGGAAACCGACTCCTGAAGAGCGCTTCGCGTCGTCTGCCCCCACTCGATTACATAGACCATGGCATCGATCAGGAAGCTGACGGCCTTTGAATCCGCCACCGGCATCACCGGGGCAAGATCGATCACGATGTACTCATAGTGCTCCTTCAGCACCTTGAGCAGATCGGCCATCGCCTTCGATCCAATGACATCGGCCGAATTGACCATGCGGGAGGCCACGACGGACGGCAGGAAATCCAGCCCTGTCTCCTTGCTTCGCTGCACATGGTAGCCGAGGCTGGCCGGATCGTTGAGCGCCTCTACCAGTCCGCTCTTGGCGTTCGGCGCGAGCTCTCGCGTGAGCGAGCGCGTGTGCAGATCGCCGTCGATCAGGACCGTGCGATGCCCGGTGAGGGCGATCAACTGGGCGAAGTTGGCCGCCACCGTCGTCTTTCCTTCCTTGGGAAGGGACGACACGATGCCAATCACCTTGATCTCGCGGGTCAGGCGCGCAACGTCGATCGATACCTTGATGTTGCG
Source organism: Bradyrhizobium sp. WSM2793 (assembly GCF_000379585.1). NCBI lineage: Bacteria > Pseudomonadati > Pseudomonadota > Alphaproteobacteria > Hyphomicrobiales > Nitrobacteraceae > Bradyrhizobium > Bradyrhizobium sp. WSM2793. The sequence goes on from NZ_KB902846.1 coordinate 33,898, forward strand.
CAACGTCTCGGCAAAGCGCGAGAATGGATGATCGACGACGTAGCGGGACAGATCGGGTGGACCTGTCTTCGCGGACGTCGAAAGCAACGCGCCGGTCTTCGTCGGCGGACGAATGTCCGGCAGGACCCCGAGGCACTTCACGCCGAGCTCGTCCTCGACCTCGCCGGGGGTCCGCAACACGTCGCTGAGCAGCTCGCGGGCGAAGGCGGCGCCGAAGCCGAGGCACAGGCCGCCCACCAGGCCTCCCACCAGCGCCAGGACCGTGCGCGGCGAGCTCTTGCGATCCGGCTTGGTGGCGGTGCTGATGAGGCGCGCCTCGCTGAGCGGAAAGCTCTGATTTTGCGTCGCGCTCTGCAGCTTCTCGAGGAAGTTGTTGTAGAGGTTGCGGTAGGTGTCGGCGGCGCTTTCGAGATCGCGCAGCTTGACCGCAGCCTGGCCGGTATCGCCGGCCTGGGCGACGAGTTCCTTTACGTTCTTCTCGAGCGAGGCTTCTCGGCTCTTTGCGATTTCATAGTCGCTGCGATAGGCGTCGCCGATCCGATGCAACTCATCGGCGATGTTCTTGCGCAGCTCCTCCATCTTGTTGGCCAGATTGACCGCAGCAAGATGTTGCTTGCCATAGCGCCTCGACCAGTCGGCATACTGGGCCTGGAGGTCCAGATATTGCGCGCGCAGGCGGGTGATGACCGAGTTGTTGAGAGCATCGGTCACCGTCGATTGTGCGACGTCCTGGTCCGAAATCGCGGTGATCCGGTCGAGCCGGGCCTTGGCTTCGGCCGTCGACGCCCGCGCTTGAACCAGCTGGGTGTTGAGGTCCGACAATTGCTGTTCGGACATCAGGCCGCGGCTGGTTCCGACGATGTTGTTTTCGGCCTTGAAGGTCTGCACGGCGCGGTCGCTGGCCGTTGCCTGCTCGCTCAGCTCGATGCTGCGCTGCTGAAGCCATTCGGTCGCCCGCTTGGTGGACTGATATTTGGCTTCCAGGGCGCCGACAAGGTAGGCGCTGGCGATGGCGTTGACGATCTTGGCGGCCTTGTCAGGGCTTCGCGAGCGATAGTTCAGCGACAAGACATAGGTCGTCAGGACGCGTTCCGTCCTCAGGTTCTTCTGAACCTGCTCGACCACGGCGTGCTCGAGTCGTTCCTGCGACGCCGGTTCTCCGGAGCTGAACAACGCCATGAACTTGCCGAGGACGATGGAGAGCAAACCCGGATTGGAGCCATTGAACTCCGGATCGTCCGTCAGCTTCAGGCGGCGGACGACCGAGAGGATCAGGTCGTCCGAGTTGATGACCTCGACCTGGCTATCGACGTATCCGGTATCGATGAGGGCGCTGTTGGCGTTGCTGTCCTTGTCCAGCACCTGCGCCTGGCGGGTATCCATCATGATGCGGGCATTCGCCGTGTACATGGGTTGCGCCATGATCAGATAGACGATCACCAGCGCCAGCGAAGCGCCGGTGCACACCGCGATGATCGGCCATTGCCGGCGCAGGACATCGGCTACGCGTTCGAAGCTGAGGACCGCTCCGCCGAATTCGATGCCGAATCTGTGGCCCGACGGGAAATGTTCTCTAGGCTGATACATCTGTTAATTCGCTGCCTTTTGACGATCGCTGATCAATTCGGAAGGGGGACAGGTTTGAACGGGTTGGCCAGCTTGGTTTTCCACTCGCCGTCGAGCAGTGCCCCGCCTCGGGGCGGTTGCGCACGGCCCTTGTCTTGCGATTGGGCCTGGGCGCCGGAGGCGTCCTCTCCGGCGGCGGAATAACCTGCTTGCACGTTGAGATCGCCGATCCGCTGCGTGAAATCCCTGATCTTGCGCGCAGCGTCTGGCTTCGTCGACGTGCACCGCCCTTCGGCGATCCTCAACGCGGCGCCAATGGCTGAACGGTCGGTTGAAGTCGACGCCGAGATGAGGGTCTGCACGGACGGCAACACCGACGGGTTCGTGGCGATAAATGTGGCGAGCCGATATCTCAGCTTCTCCTTGTCATTGCGCAGCTGCTCCAGAAGCGAGGAGGGCGATTTTACGAACGTGTCGAGTTGGAGCTGCGAGGCACGATCCGTAAATTCGACGCACTGGGCGCGGCAAGCATCGATGCTCGACACCATCAAGACAGAACCTGCCAAGATGATCGGTAGCCATCGCGATCTCGCAAAACGACGTGTTAATCCGCAACCCATCCGTGTCCCTTGCTCCCTGTTGCAATAGGAGAACACGCGAAACCTGGCATGCAACTGTGTCAATTTTTGTGCGATGCAAAAGCTGCGTGCTCTCGCGAGACAACGCGTGCATTGTCTGTTTCCCGGTCGGTTGCAAAATGAAGATATGCAATGCCTGCGAGATCGGCACGCTGGCGCCTAGGAATGTTGCAAACTGAAAACATAAGAGGCGTTGAACGTCGAAGTATCGCGAGCATGCGTCGCAAAACCGACACAAGTCGTCACGCGACTCATTGTTCCCCGCTTGCGAAAAATTATCAGTGCGATATGTGCGGCATCCTGCATGCGAAGAGATCGACGTCTTCGCGGTCGGCTTGATCGCAACAGCGCCGAATTTCGCGCACACTTTGCGCGCAAATACTCGCAATCATCACGGCCGAATTGATTTGCGCGCCGACGCATGTCGATCCCAGGCAAAAAGTGGCGTGATCTTGGCGCTCGCATGTCCGAATGATCTGCGAGCGTTGAAATTATCGTCGACCCTCATGCGTCGAATGCGAGTCCGCGATCGCAGAGATTGAACACGCGCAAGACCTGATACACACTGCTGCGGTGCAATAGCTACGGAATGTTGATGTGACGGAGATGGTTCATCGTGAGAAGGCGCATGTCCTGCCGCTCGATAGCATTCGGGGGATCGCCGCGACGTCGGTGGTGATTCACCATCTCCTGCTGATGCCGACCTTCCTCGCGGCGTTCCCGCACAATGCGTGGATCAATTGCTCGTTCTTCAGAAGCTCCTGGCTGCTGGTCGACTTGTTCTTCGTTCTCAGCGGGATCGTCATGTCGCTCAGCTACGTCGAGAGCGAGTTCGGGCGCTTCTCGCTGCGCGAGTTCATGGTGCGGCGCCTGGCGCGGGTCTATCCGCTGCACATCGTCATGCTGATGGCAAATCTTCTGTTTCGCCTCCTGCGGATCGGTCTGGTCATGGCCGGTGTCGTGGTGGCCGCGCCGGCGGCGTTCGAAGTGAACAATGCCTATTCCTTCGGTCTCAACGTCCTGCTGCTGCATTCGATGGGATTCATCGACTATCTCAGCTGGAATGCGCCGAGCTGGAGTATCAGCGTCGAGTTCTACACATATCTGGTATTTGGCCTGATCGTGCTGCTGGCCCAGCGCATGCGTTCCCTGTTGTGGTTCTACGTTCTCTGCGGGCTGCTCGCGGTGGGGAGTCTGGTCGTCATCATTTTCGTGCTCGACAAGAGGAGCCTCGGACTTCAGACCGACTTCGGCATCCTGCGCTGCTTCGTGAGCTTCTTTCTCGGCGTGCTGACGGTCAGGATCGTCGATCGCCTGCCGGCCAAGCCGGGCCCTGCCGCGCAGGGCGTGCTGCAGTTCGCCGCCATGATCGCCAGCATCGTTTTGGTGTCCCTGGCGGAGACCAATCCCGCGGCAACCTTCCTCGCGCCAGTGACGTTCGCGATCTTCCTCGGCAGCTTGCTGGCCTTTCCAGATGCTCTGCTGGTGCCGCGGATGCTGGTGGCGGGGCCGCTGGTCTGGCTCGGGAAACGTTCCTACTCCATCTACATGGTGCACGCGCTCGTGGTGCTGCTCGCTGAATATTTCGTGCGGGCAGTGGGGGCGGGGCGGATCGCCGCCCTGGATTCGGTCTGGGCGGGCCTGCCGGCGACGCTGAATCTCGTCGTCTCGCTGGCCGCCGTGCTAGCGGTCTCGCACTTCACTTATCTCTACATCGAAATTCCCGGCGGCAAGTTCATGCGAAATGTGCTGGGAAGCCGTCGGGATTTCGCGCCATCCCCCGCGCCGTCGGCGCGGCTGACGAACTGAGTCGGGCATGAGCATCCTCGCAATGCAACGGCCACGTCTGATCCTGATCAGCCTCAGCATCGAGGCGATCGCGCTCGGGGTCTATCTGGTCCGCGACGCCTTTGGCGGCGTAATCCGCTATTATACCAGCATCTATCACATGGATGCGCTCTGGTATCTGCCCGATGCGGTCGCGCTTGCATGTCTGATCCAGTTCATCGTGCATTGCATCTTGCGCAATCGCAGCACCCTGGCCCTGTTGGTGTTGGTCCAGATCATGCTGTCGCTTGTGCTTGGCTATTTCATGATGGGAACGGCAAACGCAGCGATCTCGTCCTTCAAGATGATGCTGCCGGTGTTCGTCGGCTTCTGCTTCTGTGATTCGAGTCTCGGCTCGTACAAGAAGCTGCTGTCGGTCATCGCCGTGACCTTCTACCTCTCGGTCATCGGGGTGCTGCTGACCAAATTCTATCTCATGCCCTGGGTCGGGTATAAATACGAGTCCTTCGGCGCAGTTCGAGAGGCGGGCCGGCTGTGGTGGGCCTATGGCGGCGACGACCAGCGCCTCATGGGTTTTGCGGCCGACAACACCATGGCCGCCTTCTTCATTCTCGTGTCGTTCGCGATCACCTCGATTCGCAAGAGCACGACGTGGTGCCTTCTGTTCGGCTCGCTCGCGGTCTATGTCATCAAGCTGACCACGAGCAAGACGACGATGATCGTCCTCGTGCTCTATCTGCTCCTGCTCGTGTTCGTGCGCATGCTGCCGGAGAAGTCGCGCTTTCCCGCAATCAGGGGCATTGCGCAATGGTCCTTTGCCGCGATCTTCGTTCCGTTCTTCATGATCGTGATCGCTTCCGGCACCGCCGCCGTCCCGCACTCGACCCTGTTCAGCATCGTCGATCGCATCAACAACAGCTGGCAGTTGCCGTTCGTCTACATGAACCAGCTCATGCCGATCGGTCTGGTGACGGGCTGCGGCGCGGGCTGCTTCAACTATCCGCAGAAGCTGTTCTCGCCGCTCGCGCACTTCTGGGTGCCCGTCGACAATTTCTACATCGGGACCTACCTGATGTTCGGTCTGCCGTTCGTCGCGTTCATGGTGATGGTATTCAGGGCGACATTCGGCGCGACCGACGTGTACAAGCTGACGCTGATCTTCGTCGTCAACCTGTTCACGATCACGGTGTTGAACTACGGCCCGGCGTCCGGCCTCCTGATCATCGCCTTGAGCTTCAGCGACGTGTTTTCGCGCCGCGCGGCCTCCGCACGGGCGGGCGACGCCGTGCCGATTGTCATGCGGCCGCCGATGCCGTCATTGGAAGGCTTCCGCCCGGACATGCCGGCGGCGAGCGGAAGCAGGTGAGAACGAATAATGCATAAACGGCTCGCATTCATCGACACGCTGCGCGGCATTGCCGTGTTGTCGGTCCTGGTCCAGCATGTGTTCGAGGTGATCGTCGAGAAGCACCCGACGGGCGCCTATTACTGGCCCATCCACGATTTGTTCGGCTACTACATGAACTTTGGCCGGTTCGGCGTGGTGCTGTTCTTCTTCGTCAGCGGCTTCGTCATTCCGTTCAGCTTCCCGGACAGCGCCACGCCCGTGCGGGATTTTTCGATCAGCCGCTTCTTCCGGCTCTACCCGGCCTACTGGACCTCGCTCGTGGTCGGGCTCGTGACGATGCAGCTGCTGGATTCGAAGATCTATCCGCTCGGGCAGATCGCCGCGAACGTGACGATGTTGCAGACCTTCGTGAACGTCCCGAACCTCTGGGTGTTCTATTGGACGCTGGCGATCGAGCTGTTGTTCTATGTCGGATGCACCATTCTCTTTGCGATGGGGCTGCTGAATCGGCGCTTCACGGCGGTGACGATCGTCGTTGCGGCCGCGCTGGTCGGTACCACCGCCGCGCTCCTGGTGGAGAACAGGGCGGTTTCCTCGGTGATGGAGGTCGGGCTGAACCTGTCGGCGATGTTCCTGGGCAAGATCATCCGCGACACCGTCATCGGCGGAAAGCTGCGATGGTCTCACGTGGCGGTCTGCACGCTCCTGTATGCGATCTTCGCCATCACCTTGGCCGACCGGCGGTTCGGAGGCGTTTACCACGAGAACTTCTTCTACAGCTATTCGATCGCATCGGCCTATGTCTGCGCGGCGATCGTCTTCATTGGCTTTGCCGTGTTCGGCGAGAGAATGGCGTGGCGCCCGATGGCGTTCGTCGGCGTGATCAGCTATTCGGTCTACCTGATGTCGCCGTTCGTGCTCGTCTTCATCCATCGCCTCGTCTGGTTCGGCGACGGGCCGCTCGGATGGTCGATCTTCATGACCCTGATCCTGGCGTTGTCGATTCTCGTCAGCTGGATGACGTTTACATTCGTCGAGAAGCCCAGCATCGCCTTCGGACAAAGGTTCCGTTCGGCACGGAGAAAGAAGGTCGTTCTCGAGCCCGCCCTCAGTACTCAGGGTGCTGCAGAGTGAGTGGCGCGCTGCACCAGCCGGGCGCCGCCTACGACGGATCGTTCGTTCCCTCGGTCCAGGGGCTTCGGGGAATTGCGGCGCTGAGCGTGCTGATGGATCATTTCTACGACATGCCAAAGGGAGGCATGTACGACATCCCGGATCCCGGCTTCCTGCCGCCGCTCTGGCTCTGGCTGCAATCGGTGATCAATGTCGGCGGGCATGGCGTCGAGCTGTTCTTCATGATCAGCGGCTTCCTGATTCCGGCGAGCCTGGTGCGGCACGGCTCGCTGCCGCGGTTCTTCTTCGATCGCGTCCTGCGCATCATGCCGGTGTTCGTCGTGCTGCATCTTGCGCTGTTCGCGATAGGTCCGATCGTCGGCTACAAGTTCTTCCGTGGGATCGATCTGACGAGCTATCTCGGGATTTTCGCGGCCAATCTGTTCTTCGTGCAGGACGCGCTTGGCTTGCCCATTGCCCAGCAGAATGCCTGGACACTGACCTATGAGTGGGCGTTCTACATCTGGTTTGCGCTGACATTCTCGATGTGGCGCGGCGGGGGCAAGCTGCTGGCGGCGCCCCTGATCCTGCTGGGTCTGGCCTGCCTGATGCACTGGCCGATCACGGCGTTCTTCTGCATCGGCATGCTGTTCAGCGCCACCGGGTTTCGCATCTCCATTCCCGGACGGGTCGGCCTGCTCGCGGGCCTCGCCTGCGGAGCCGCGCTGTATGCGAGCCTCGTGCTGTTTCACCCGTTCGTGGGGCTCCTTCCCGGATTCCTGCTGTTCGGCATGGTGCTTGCCCCGGAATCGGGCCTTGGCAGGGCTCTGAGTGCCCCGGCCCTGCAATATGTCGGCAAAATCAGCTACAGCCTCTATCTCGTGCATCCCTTTGTGCTCTTTCCGTTGCAGGTGATCGGCCTGAAGCTGGTCGCCGCCGGCGTCGACCGCTGGCTGCTGTGGGCCGCCTTCATCGTGCTCGGGCTGGTGATGTCATTGGTCGCAAGCGCGATCAGCTATGAGCTGATCGAGGTCAGGCTGAGGCGCCTGCTGGACGGCGCGATCCGCGGCATGTTCTTTCGACCGCTGAAGGTCGGGCAATCGGTTTGAGCGGCCGCGTGCCCGTCGCGGTCAGCTCACGGTACGGCCGGCGAGCTTGTGATAGGACCCCAGCAACTGTTCGGCGATGTGGTCCCAGTTCAAAATGCCGGCCGCGGTCTGCCGCGCGCCATCCGTCAATGTCGCGGCGAGTGGCTTCGAGGTCAGCACGCGTTCGAGTGCATCGGCCAGTGCAGTGGCATCCCCTGGAGGAACCAGCAGCCCGTTAACTCCGTCGGTGACGACATCGGGAATGCCGCCGGTGGCGCTGGCAACGACGGGACGAGCATTGCCGTAAGCGGAGGCAAGCACGCCGCTCTGTGTTGCATCCTTGTAGGGCAAGGCGACCACGGTGGCGGATTGAAACAGCTGTCCGGTGTCCGCAGGCGAAATGTAAGCGTTGATGGTCTTGACCGTCGGCATCGCTTCCATCCGCGCGCCGAGCCGTGTCATCTCGGGACCGCGCCCGGCGACGATCGCCTCATGCGCCACACCGCGCCGGGCCAACATGTCGATCGCGTCGATGAAGACGTCGAGGCCCTTGTAGGCCCACATTCGTCCAAAAAACAGGATGCGTGCGGCTTCGGGCGCGGTGACCGCATCTCGGGCCGGTGGGACCATGAGCACGCCGTGCATGCTGGAGACCGTTCCGCCCTTGAAGTCGGGCGAGGCGCGACGAAAATCGGCAATACAGCTCTCGCCATGCGTCGTGACGATCGACGCGGCGGCACGCATGTGCCCGCGCCAACCGTCTTCACGTGGCGAGGTGCCGGAGCCGCCTTCCGAATGCGGGATAGCATCGTGAACGGTCAGCACCAGGGGAATGCCGAGTGGACGAAGGAACTGGATCAGCTTGGACGTATAGATCTCGGGAACTTCGTGACAATGAACGACGTCCGGACGAAACGAAATTATGTCGAGAAAAGAAGCCGGGATACCGATCACGCCGCCGCGGCGCAGGCTCAGATCGCGAATCCGGGTCTCGAAGGGAGCCGCCACGGCGATGTCGGCAAGTTCCCATTGCTGGTTGGCGTCCTTGCGGTTGAGCACGAGCCTGACGTCGCAATGGTGAGCCAATCCCGAAGCGAGCCGGTAGGAATATTCCGCAAAATGCGGGGCGTAGATCGCCACACGCAAGCGCCTGGAATTGGGAAAAGAACGCGGGGCCGGCGATTTCATCAAGGCATCCATTTTGCATCACATCGCAGAGAGCGATTGGAGTGTAGTCCACGATTTGAACTCACTTCCACTCTAAATCGGAATCGTGATGGCGCTCATCTGATTGCCATCACTCCGTCGTATTGTAGCGAGCAATCAGTCGCCGTTGAGAGCGGCGACAAGCGGTGGCGTGTCATCATCATTGTCGCGTCGTCTGGATCGGAATTGGGTCGAATTGTTGATGAACGTCACTCGAGGCAGGCAACATCAGGTCGTGGTGGCGCTGTTCTGGTCGCTCGCGCAGAATTGGGGCGGCCGCGCATTGTCGTTCGTGCTGTTCCTGGTGCTGGCACGGCTGCTCGATCCCGCCGATTTCGGTCTTGCGGCGCTGGTCGCCTTTATCCTGCTGCTTTTGAGCTCCATCGCGGAATTCGGCTTCGGTGATGCGTTGATCCAGCGGCGGACGCTCGAGCCCGCCGATGTGACGCTGCCGTTCTTCTGCTCGTTTGCAGCCTCAGCGCTCCTGGCCGTTCTGATCGCATTGCTCGCGACGCATATCGAGCATTGGTTCGACGTGAAGGGGCTGGCGCCGCTGCTGACGGCCGCCAGTCTCTCGCTTCCGATCGGCACCGCGACGCTGTTCCAGGAGGCGCTCTACAAGCGGCAGATGGATTTTCGGGTGCTCGCGGTCAGGACCATGGTGGCGACAGCCATCTCCGGCGTCGTGGGGATCGCCTGTGCCTATGCAGGGTTCGGCGCCCTCAGCCTGGTGATCCAGGTGGTCGTTCAGAGCGCGATCAGCGGCTTGTGGCTCTGGAGCCAGCCGCGATGGTTGCCGATGCGCGGCTACGATCTGAAGAGCTTTCGCGAGCTCTCCGGCTACAGCATCCACGTCATGCTGAACAGGCTGCTGGACTTCGCCATCGTTCGGACGATCGACATGATCATCCTGTCGCTCTATGGCGTCGCCGCGCTTGGCATTTATACGGTCGGGGCGAGGGTCTATATCATCCTGATGCAGTTGCTCACGCAGGCGGTCATGGACGTGGCGCTGAGCGCCTTGTCCAAAATCGCGCACGAGCGGGACCGCATCGCAGGTGCATATTTGCGCAGCGTCAGTCTCGGCGCACTGATCGGATCTCCGGTCTTCGTGCTCCTCGCGGCGATCGCGCCGGAGTTCTCGCTGCTGCTGTTCGGTGCGAAGTGGGGTGGCAGCGAGGCGGTGATGCGGCCGCTGATGCTGATTGGCGCGGTCCAGACGGTGCAGTTCGTCAACAGCGCCTATTTTGGTGCTCTGGGCAAGCCGAACTACGTCTTTCTGCTCAACATCCTCAAATTCTGTACGGTCGTGCCGGCGATGTTCCTGCTTCCCTCGCGCGACATTGGTCAACTGGCCACGATCTTCGCGTTCTCGCAGCTCGTGGTGACCCCCGTCACGTTTACGCTGGCGCTCCGGCTGCTCGGCTTGAGCTGGAGCCAGTTTCTGCGCCCCATTGCGGGATGCCTTTGCGCCATCGCTCTGGCCTACGGCGCAGTCGTGCTGTGCCGGGAGGCGACGCCGGGCATGAATCCCTATTTGCGGATTGGACTGCTGTCGTCCTGTTTTGGCGCGACTTATCTGACGGGCATTCTGCTGTTCTGGCGGAAGCAGCTCCTTTCCCTGATTGATTTCGTCGTGAAGCGCGGTGCGACCGCTTGATGAAGACGAGGAGGATGTCGTGAAGCAACTGATCCCGGTGCCCGTACGCAGGCAGCTCCGAGGCTGGCTCAACAGCGCGAAGAATACGCCGTTGGCGCTCGACCTGCTCGAGCTGCGCAGATGGCAGATCGCCAGGAGGGACGTCGGCGTCAACGCCGCGCCGCGCAACACTCCGCGCCGGCTCGTCGTGCTCCCCTCCGATCCCTGGAGCGTTCGTCAATCGCGCGGCGATGAGGCGATGATCGAAGCGGCCACTGGGGAGGTGAAGAAGACCTATCCGAACCTTGAGGTCTACATTGTCACCGCGACGCCAACGGCCAGCGCGGACGTGCGCGCGATGGGCTTCAAGCCGCTCGAACTCTGGAGACAGCCGTTCTCATACGAGACGGTCGCGCAGGAGCTGTCGCTCACCAAGCCGGATTTCGGGCTGGTTCTGGGGGCCGACGTGCTCGATGGCTACTATTCGCCGGTGGATGCCGCGCGCATGCTGCTCGTGGCCGATCTGATGGCTGCGTTCGGCGCCAAGGTCAGCGTGCTCGGCTTCAGTTTCAACTCCCGCCCGGCGAAAGCGCTGCGCGAGGTGTTCCGGCTGCTGGACCCGGGCGTGGTGCTGAATCTGCGTGATGCAATATCTCTTCAGCGTTTCGACGATTTCGCGCGGAAACGTGCCCATTTGGTCGCCGACGCGGCGTTCATGCTGACCCCGCGGGCGGATACGGCCGCAGTGAAGCAGATCGCGGCCACGATCGCGCGACAACGCGAGCAGGGTCGCAAGGTCTTCGTCTTCAATATTCATCCGATGTTGTTCAGGAAGCCGGAGCCGGCCAAGCTGCGGCAAATGATAGAGCTCGCCGCGGGCGCCATGGAGCGGCTGTCTCGCGAGCACAATGCAAGCTGGTTGTTGCTCGCTCATGACTACCGCCCAGAGATCGCCGACGACAATTGCCTTCGGCCGCTGGCCGACCGCCTGAAGCCCACGCTCGTCGATCACGTGCATCATGTCGATCAGGCGCTGTCGGCGGGCGAGATCAAGGCCGTTGTCGGTCTGGTCGACGGTGCGATCACCGGCCGCATGCATCTCGCGATCGCGGCGCTGGGGCAGGGAACGCCCGTCGCGGCGATTACCTATCAGGACAAGTTCCAGGGTCTGTTCGCACACTTTGGCGTCAGCGAATCGTTGTTGCTGTCGCCGGCCCAGTTCCTGGTCGACGACAGCTTTGAGAAGTTTGTGCTGCAGTTCCTTGGCGCCCACGAAGCCGTCGGTGAGAAGGTACGACAGATGCTGCCGGATGTCATGGAGCTGTCCCGCGCCAACATCGCACCGTTGCTGGGCGACAGCGCGATGCGGACGGTGCAGCAGGCCGGCGGCAAGGTCGCCTGAACGCCCTCACGTCGCCGGCAGGCGTCAGTTGACCGCCCGCTCGGTGTTGTCAAAGCGCACGGAGGTGTCGGCTGCGGCCGGCTTGCGCGAGGACGTGGCACCAATGTCGGCCCAGCGGTTGATGAAGCGCCGCGCCGGATTTTCGAAGTAGGCGTAGGTGCGGTCCGCGGCGATGGTCAGGACCGCGCAGCACGCCAGAGCGAACAGGCCGAACTGATCAGGACGCAGTCCGAGCCAAATCCACAGCGGCTTGAACACGGCAATGAGAATGGCATCGTGCAGCATGTAGATCGCATATGAGGTGTTGCCGAGCCGTCCGAGCAGGCGGGCGCCCGGAAACTCCTTGAAGGCGCTCTCGCCGACCGCTGTGAGCAGGATGGCGCATGAGAACAGCAGGATGGCGAGGTCCGGCTTGGCGAAGACGTTGAGGACGAGCACGGAGAGGCCGAACATGCCGATGCCGGCGAAGATCATCCGCTTGTGCCGGTAGGGATGCGACATCCGGAATAGAATGGCGAGCAGGATACCGTTCAAAAAGCTCGGCAGCGCGCGGAGCATCCCGTAGTCGAAATTGGCGCCATACATCTGCGACCGTTCCTGCCAGATCGGCAAATGGCCGTGGGCAAGCACCAGATAGAGCGCGGCGACGATCGCGCCGAGCACGAACGGTTGCACCTTGCGTGCAAGCAGCATCAGCAGCGGAAAGATCAGATAGCAGAAGAACTCCGCGCTGATCGACCAGGACGGCGAGTTGAAGCTGAGATGGTCGGTGACGCCCCAGGCCTGGAGCAGCAGAAGATTGTACAGGAAGTCCAGCGAGGTCGAGCGGGCCGTGCGCTCCAGGCCGACGCCGATGAGAACCACGAAGATGAGCAAGCTCAACAGATGTAGCGGATAGATCCGCGCGATGCGACGGATCATGAACCGGGAATAGGCCGCCACGCCACGTGCGTCGGACGGGTAGGAATAGGAGATCACGAAGCCGGACAGGATGAAGAACATGTCCACGAACAGGCCGTAGGACCCGTTCCAGGCCGGCGAAATGCCCGTGTCGATCAGCTTCAGGTGGAAGATGAAGACCCCGAGCGCAGCGACGAAGCGGTAGAAGTCGAGAACGACAAAACGTCTTGCTTCACTGGCTTCCATCGGGCCTCGGAGTCCTTGCGCGGTTCGTCTCGCTTCTAGAGACCAATTGTGACGCAAGTTCGCTGGATGGAGCGGGGAAGGTGGCGTGATCGCGGATCGGTCGGCCTCGAGTTCCTCGAAACCATCTTGCCGGGGAAGTGAACGTCTTCATCGCCTCAACGCTGCCTCTTGATGAGGCAGACGCCTAACGAGCGGGCCGGGACCTTGGCTGGTCCCGGCCCGTGTCAACGTTGATGCGGCCTTGTCGTCAGCTCGCCTTGCTCAGACGAACAAGAAATCGTGGCTCGTCAGGCTGCTGACATACACGTTCTTCAGCAGGATCGAATCATTGGCCGAGAACGTGATGAGCGCATTCGTCCCGGATTGCGTGATCTGCAGGTGACTGTAGTCAGCGGCCAGGAGCTTCGAGATCTGGACGACGTCGTGGGTTGTGCCGTCACCAGCCTGGAAGTTGAGGATCTGGTCCTGGCCGTGATCGTAGGCAACCGTGGTCGAGTTTGGCGCGGCCGAGAACACGTCATTGCCGGCCCCGCCCTGGATCGTCACGCCGCCGGCGACGGCTGTGACATTGTGGGTGCCGTCGGCCTTGGTTTGATCGAAGAATTGCAGCGCGCTGGCCGAATTGTAGTTCTCGTGCTGCGTCGTACCGGTCTGTCCGTTGAAGTTGAACAGGAAGACGTCCTTCGAGCCGTCAACGTTGTTGGCGATCTCCTGGGTCTTGGTCCCGGAGCTGTTGTAGATGTCGGTCAGCTTGCTGCCGTCGTCATGGATGACCTGGGTATAGTCCAGGGTGCCGTCGGCGTGGGTCCGGGTGAGCTCGACCAACTTGCCCGAAGCATCGAGGTGCTGATGCTGGGTGGTGTAGGACTGTCCGGTGATGTTGTAATTCCAGTTGTCGGATGTGCCGTCGGCGTTCTTGATGTAGGCAGCGCTCTTCACGCCGCCGCTATAGACGGTCGTGGAGCTGTAACCATCGCTCTTGGTCGTCACTTCGCTGGTGATGACGCCGTTGGCATCGTACCAGTCGGAGGTCTTGGTGCCGTCGGCGCTCTGCACCAGCGTGAAGGCCAGGCTGTCGTCGGCATGAGTGCGCACGATGTTGGTGAGGAAGCCGGTCGAATCGTAGCTGTCGTGCTCATTCGTGTAGTTCTGGCCGACGACGTTGAACTGGAAGACGTCCTTCGACCCGTCGGCGTGGTAGTCGGTTTCGGTCTTCTTGACACCTGATGCATCGTAGTTGGTCACCACGCTGCTGCCGTCGCTGTTGACGATCTGGGTGTAGTCGAGCGAGTTGTCGGCATGCCAGCGGGTCACCTCGGTGGTCTGACCGGATGGATCGAGGTGCTGGTACTGCGTGGTATAGCTCTGCCCGGTGATGTTGTAGCTGTAGTTGTCGTGACTCATGTCCGCGTTCGTGATGTACGCCGCGGTCTTCACGCCATTGGTATACACCGTGGTCGAGCTGTAACCGCTCGGCTTCTGGACCACCTCGCTGGTCAGCACGCCGCTGGCGTCGTACCAGTCCGTGGTCTTGGCCCCATCGGCGCTCTGCACCAGCTTGAACGCCATGCTGCCGTCGGCATGCTTGCGAATCAGCGTGGTGAGGAAGCCGGTCGCGTCGTAGATGTCGTGTTCGGTCGTGTAGGTCTGGCCGGTGATGTTGAAGAGGAAAACGTCCTTGCTGCCGTCGGCGTGATAGTCGGTTTCCTTGGTTCGTGTTCCCGCGGCATCATAATTGGTGACGACGCTGCTGCCGTCGCTGTTGATCACCTGGGTATAGTCGAGCGTGCCGTCGGCATGCTTGCGGGTCACGGCGGTGACCTTGCCCGTGGGATCAACGTGCTGGATCAGCGTGGTGTAGCTCTGGCCGGTGATGCCGTAGGCATAATTATCCTGGCTGCCGTCGGCATTCTTCACATAGGCGTTGGTCTTGACCCCGTTGCTGTAGAGCGTGGTTGAGGAGAAGCCGTCGGCCTTCTGGACCACTTCGCTGGTGAGGCTGCCGGCGGCATTGTACCAATCGGTCGTCTTGGTGCCGTCGGTCGTCTGAGTAAGCTTGAAGGCGAGGCTGCCGTCGCTGTGCAGCCGCGTCAGGCTGGTGAGGAAGCCGGTCGAATTGTAGACGTCGTGCTCGGTCGTGTAGTTCTGGCCTGTGATGTTGTAGGTCCAGACATCCTTGCTGTGATCGGCATGATAGGCGGTCTCGACCAGCTTGACGCCGGTGGCGCTGTAGGTGGTGATCACGCTGCTGCCGTCGGCGTTGTAGACCTGCGTCGAGTCCAGCGAGCCGTCGGCATGGCTGCGGGTCACCGAGGTGACCTTTCCGGAGGCATCGAGATGCTGGACCTGGGTCGTGAAGCTCTTGCCCGTGATGCCGTAGGTGTAATTGTCCTGCGAGCCGTCGGCATTCTTGACGTAGGCGGCCGTCTTCACGCCGCTCGTGTAGAGCGTGGTGGAGTAATAGCCGTCCGACTTCTGGACCACTTCGCTCAGAAGGGTTCCGGCCGTGTTGTAGGTGTCGGTAGTCCTGGTTGCGTCGGTGCCGACATGAACGAACTTCGTCTTCACGCCGCCGGTGTAGCTGATCAGGTCCTTGGAACCGTCGGTGTAGGCGACGGTGGTCGAGGTCGGCTGTCCGCTTGCATTCAGGCCGGTGTCCGACTTCGACACAAGCGTTCCGCTGGAATTGTAGGTCTTGGTGCTGCTCCAGGTCGCAGCCGAGTTCGTCACCGAGAACGAGTAACCGCCCTGGATCTTGGAGAGGGCGCTGCCGTAGTGGGCGATCATGTAGTCCATGGTCGCCTTCGAGGCGACCGGCAGGACGTGCGAATCGGTCAGCGTGATGGTCTGCAGGGCCGTGGAGTCGCTGAGGTCGGACAGTTGCGGGACGATCTCGGCGGCGGTGCCGCTGACAGTGGTTCTTGTGTCCGGCGGCGTCGTGGTGGTCGGAGGCGCGTCGATCTCGATGATCAGCGGGTGATCGCTGACCGGAATCGTGATCGTGCTGACGTCGGTGTAGCTGGCGATCGCCGTGGTCCCTGTCAGCGTGTCGTACACCTTCACCGAATGATGCACGCCGCCGAGGTTCACCGTGACGGTCTCGGTCGGATTGGAAATCTCGGTGTCGTTCGAGTCCTTCCAGAGCTTCGGCTCCGCCCAAACGACGAGCTCGTAAGCGCCGTTGCTCTTGCCGAGCACCATGCTGTTGCCTGTGGCTGGCATGTTGCTCAGGGTGTAGTTCAACGGATCAGTCGGCTGCAGGCCGCCCTTGCCGTCGTCGGCCAGAATGGTCGTCAAATTGTGAATGGCGGTGGCGGCGAGCTTCGGCGTCCCGTCGGAATTGAACAGTCCGAAATTGGCCTCGGGATTGGTATTGCCGGCGGAAGAATCGCGGTCGAACAGCTCGTAGAGATAAGTCGCGCTCACGCCGGCCTTGTAGGCATCGACCAGGGTGTTCAGGATCGATTTGGCCTGCACCGTCTCGTTGACGCCGAGATATTGGGTGTTGGCTTGCGTGGTGTACCCGGTCTCGGTGATGACGACAGGCTTGCCCGGTGCCGCGGCCATGACGGCGCTCAGCGTTGCCGAAATCGAGCTGCCGGTCGTCAGGCTGGTGCTGACATAGGCGTGGGCGTTGGCGTAGTCGACCGAGCCCGACATGTCGCCGAGCTGGCTGTAGCCTTGCGGATCGTTGTAGGCCAGTGACAGATTGTAGACGGGGATGCTGCCGAGCGCGGCGTTGGCGTTCACGGCCTGATAGAGCGCGCTCTGGAACTGAGCTGCGGCGGTAAGGCTCGAGCTGCCGTTGTAGCTGAAGGGCTGGTGATTGGCCTCGTTGAGCCCTTCGATGGCGCTAATGCTGCCCGGGTGGCTCGTCACGAACTTCTGGAGCGAGGCGATGTAGTTCTGCAGCCCGGTTGTGCCGGTCTGGGGCAGCGCGGATGACACCAGGAAGTCGAACTTGTAGCCGGCAGCGGCCAGACCGTCGACGACGGGTTGCGCGGCCGGGCTGGTCCCCATGGCGTCGCGGAGATGGGTGACGCCGAGATACTCGAGGTCATCGACCATCAGCGCGAGATTGTTGTAGCCGGTCCAGCCGAAGCCGGCGTGCGTGTTGACGCCGATAGAGTCGATGAAGCCGCTGGCGGATAGGATGGTTTGATCGGACATTTCACACTCGAGTTTCAGCGCGAACGAAATTGCTCGCAGGGATTGCGTTCAAGCTTCTCTGTCGAGTGTGAATTTCAGATAAAAATGGAAGCTACAAATCGCGAGCGAAACGAGGTTCCTTGTGCAGGAACAGACTTGCTCTGTGTTGCAGCAGAATATTCATGCGATGCCCGGGCAGCATGGCGTGAGGAAGGCGCTTTCAAGATTTTCGTGATTTGCACTGCTGAATGTATGCGCAGACCGCGCGAATTGGATTTTATATGACAGATTTTGAAAGAGCGGTTGGCGCGCGCGGCGCGCGAGGTCGGCAAGGAGCAGCAAGACATTTTCTCGCTGGCCGTCGATCAAAGGATCTTCGTCCATTCCTTCGCGCAGCTCGCGCTTTCCTGCACGGGAAGTTCGCAGATGCCGCTTCCATGGGCGGTTAAACCAATTGATTTACTCGTAATGGTTGTGGTTGCTCAGGGATGGTGCAGCGTTCGCCGCGGAAACCGTTGATGAAGACCCGGTTCCGTATCGGAACCAGATCCGCTTCGCCCCGCTGATGCAGCCAATCAGCTGCGGCGAGCCGGCATCAGAAAATCTCCGCGCCATCCGATGACCGCCGTTGCCATCGCGGCGATCGCGATCTTGCCGGCCAGCCATGCCGCGGGCTCCGTCGGTATCGAACCGAGCGATCCGATCAGGATTGCGGCCACGACCGCCTGCATGACCAACGGCCAGCGCGGGAACGCCTCGAACCGCAGCGTGGGACCGAGTGCGACCAGGATCGTCGCGAGCGTGGCGACCGCAGCGCAGCCGACCGCCCCCCGCGGCGACAGGCCGGCCGATACCGCGACCAGGGAGAGGGACACAACGATGGCGAGCTGGCAGGCCGCAACGACGACGAGCCTGGTCGCCAGCTTCTCGAGGTGGGGAACGACCGCGATCGTCGCCTGCAGATGGGTGTGCAGGAAATAGAAGGCGGCGACCGTTGGTGCCGTCTCGAGAAAGCCATTCAGGCTCGCCTGCGGCACCAGGATACGGGCGGCATCTGGAATGAATCCAATCAGACCACCGAGCAGCACGAGGGTCGTGCAGATCATGAATTCGAACATCCGCCGCGCCGACTGCACCGATTTTGCGCTGCCTCCGTGCTCGAAGTCGTTGACCACTTCCGGATAGCTCACGGTGTGGATCGCCGCATTGAGAACCCAGAAGGGACGTTGCAGGAGGTCGAGCGCAATCGAAAATCCAGCCCCGGCCCCGGTCGCACCCAGCTGGCCGACGACGATGACACGGAGCAGCACCGGCACCGACAGATGGATGACGGACGCGCCTGCCGCGAGCATGCCGTAGCGGGAGAACTCCTTCCAGTCGGCCAGCATCGTCTGCAGCGAGACGCGCTCCATCGGCGTGCGATAGGCGACAAGGCCGGCGAGGAGGCCGAGGGCGTGACCCGAGGCAATGCCGAGCAGCGCCGCTTCGGCCGTCCCCGAGATCATCGCGCCCGCGGCGGCTCCAATCAGAAGGGCGGTGGCACGCAGCGCGAGCAGAAAGGATGCGATGCCCAGCCGGTCGGACAGG
Organism: Bradyrhizobium sp. WSM2793; assembly: GCF_000379585.1. Classification (NCBI taxonomy): domain Bacteria; kingdom Pseudomonadati; phylum Pseudomonadota; class Alphaproteobacteria; order Hyphomicrobiales; family Nitrobacteraceae; genus Bradyrhizobium; species Bradyrhizobium sp. WSM2793. The sequence goes on from NZ_KB902846.1 coordinate 52,568, forward strand.
CGCACCGACAGGAAGTAAAGATCCGTCAAGCCCTGGAGCACGGATATGCTGAGACCCAACGCCACGATCCCGGTCGGGAGCACGCTGGCCACAGACGCGCAGCTCCCGACCACGACGAGCGCGGCTGCGCTCGACAGGCCGGCGGCAAACAGCGACCACCTCAGCCGCGCCGCCTCGTTTTCCTTGGCTGCCGCCAGAAACCGCAGTCCGGCCAGCTGCAGCCACTCGAACATCAGGACGCAGAGCAATTGGCTCGAGGCCAGCGCGAGGGAAAAGTTGGTGTAGTCGGCGGCGGGCAACAGATGGCTGATCGCGAAGATCAGGATGATCGCCGCGGCACTCTGATAGACGTAGCCCGCCATCGCGAGGAGGCGTGTCATCGCGGAATGAGGCGCTCCTTGCCGACGATCGACGGCCCCTGCGACGCTTCGGCCGTTGCTGCGCGCACGTGCGACATCCGCTGCTCGCGCAATTGTTCATACAGGTTCTTGTATGAAGACAGCACGTCGGAGAATATCCATTTGTTGGTATCCGCGATCAGGCGCCGGCTGATCTCGTCGATCTTGTGCGGATCGGCTGCGACCGCGAGCATGCTCCTGGCCAGGGATTGCGGATCGGCTTCGGTCAGCCAGCCGGTCACGCCGTGCTCGATGACCTCGGGCATGCCGCCAAAGCGCGTGCCGAGCAGCGGCCTGCCCGCAGCCTTGGCATCTGCGACGACGAGCGGACCGGGGTCGTGCCAGATGGAGGGCGCGATCACGACGTCGACCTGCTTGTAGAAATCGTCCGGCACCACGAAGCCCATGAACTCGATTCGCGCATCGGGCGCGAGCGCCCTGAGGCGCCGTTGCTCCTCCTCGCTGACCCGTCCGGCGATCATCATTCGAATCCGATCACGGGGCAGCTGAGCAAGGGCCTGCATCAAATTGTCGATGCCCTTTTCCTCCGTGAGGCGGCCGATGAACCCGAACGTCACTTCCGTGGTGCAGACCGGCCGAGGGTAGGGCTCGCGCGGCGGCTCGGTCGAGGCGTTGCGGATCACGGTGCGGATCGGCGTCTCCGAGAACATGCCCATGTCGGTATGAATGGACAGGACGCGCTCGCTCACGCCGACCACGGCGCTGAGCCAATGCGTGGCGCGCTTGCGATGAAAGCTCAGAATTCCGCAGCTCGTGCAGGTGTGCTCGCAGGATCGCCCATTGTTGAAGCGGGAGCAGCGCGGGCAAGTCAGATAATAGTCGTGAAGCGTATGGAGCACGGGAACGCCGAGCTGCGCGGCAACGCGCCAGATCGCGGTGGTAAGGCCCGACAGATTGTTGGAGTGCAGCACGTCCGGCTTGAAGGCCCGGATGCGCTCCGCGATCAGGGGGGCCTGCATCTGCCAGTCGTCGACCGCGTGCCAGATGCTGCGGAGCGCGACGTTCTTCTGCTCCGTGAAGGGCAGATACACGTTCCGCACCGGAGCGGAGTAGACGTTGATGCCGTCGCAGGTTTCCGGTGCCTGATGAGGCGTGGATGCGGCCCGGATCACTTCCACCTCATCACCGCGCTGCACCAGACCTTCGGCGAAACGACGGGCGAAAATCTCCGCGCCGCCGACGATCTTTGGGGCCTGAGGCGTCGGATAAAGCGTGGACGTCAAAAGAACTTTCATCGCATCAACCTCATATCTGCAAAATCGCGTCTACCGCGCCGGCCTTATCTCCAGGACGGGAACGGCACTGTCATTGGCTGCAATCAAAACCGGTGTGCTCGAAACGGGGATCCAGACCCCGGACGCAGGCCTTGCCGCCTGGTCGCACGGCATCGCAAAGCTTGCGCCTTGTTGATCGCCCTTGAGCCGGATCTCGTAACGTCGGTCCGGGGCCTCGGACCAGACTGCAACTCTGCCGCCGGAAGCCGTCGATGCATTGATCGACACGACGCCGCTGGCGAGCTCGCGGCGCTCGGCACTCTGGCTGGGGCGAATGAAGGCCCAGGCCCCCTGGGCCGCGCAGGCAACCGGCTTTGGCGAATTATCGAAACGATAGAGCCCGAAATTATCTTCCAGCTCTGACGGGTTCTTTCCGCTGTCCTTGAGCTCGTAGAGCCACATGCCCTTGAGCCAGCGTGTCGCGGTCGACGCCCACAGGATGAGCTGAGCCGTATTGTCGGCCTGGGCCTGCTCGCTGACGCCGCACTTGTTGGTGGCCGTGGTCCAGCCCGTCTCGGTGACGTAGATCGGGAAGTCAGGATTTCCGCTGGCCTGGCCGACGAGACGGTGAAACGCCGTGAGCCGGTCGATGATCTCGGCCGACGTGCGTTTGCTCGGGCCCATGCAGAAATTGTAGAGATGGATCGAAGCACCGTCCGCATGCTGAAGAATGCCGGTTCGCAGCATCTTCTCCGTCCATGTCCAGCCCGGATCGTCGCCGAGAGCTCCGACCAGGAAAGGCGCATGCGGTGCAACGCGCTTGACCGCCGGCCGCGCGACTTGCGCGAGCGCCAGATAGTTCTCCGGTGAGAACGCCGGATCCTTCTTCGCCGCCAGATTCCATTCGTTCCAGAGTTCGAAGACCGGATGCTGCGCCACGACCGATTGCGCCGCCGCCGCGGCATAATCGGCGAACCGCTGCCGGGCCTCATCGGTGGTCGGCGGTGAGGAATTCGGAACCAGATGATGGCCGAAGGCGAGGATCAGGAGGGGGCGCGCGACGCCGGATTTGACTTGCGCTTCGAGCCGGCCGAGCCTGGGCGTGAAGCCCATCCGGCGTCCCCCGACCTCGAAATCGGACCAGGGAAAGTCATCGCGGAAGGCGTTGAGGCCGAGCTGCTTGATCTGCGCGACGTTTTCCGAAGGAACGTATCCGCGCGCGCTCACCGGGCCACCCAGCCCCTGATGGGTGCCGACGCCCAGCAGGAATCGGGCATCGAGCGGTTGCGCCTGCTGTGCGCAGACGGAGACCGGCAGAAAAATCGATGCCATGATGCCCGCGAGGCGGAAGCTGCCGCGAACCAAGGTGCGTGAGAATATCATCGGCTAGTTCATGCTCGCGCGTGCTGCGTTCGCGGTGACACCCAGTCCGGTCCATGACATCGCCATCGCGATCTCCTGCATCTGCGAGGGCAAGTGTGAACGTCGAGCCATCAGAAATTCTTGGAGAGGTCCGACTGCAGCCCCGCCTTCGCGTCGATCGGTGTCCGGTCGTCATGGAGCAGCTCGGCATAGACCTGCTGCAATTGCCCATGCGTCTTCTGAACGTCATAAAACTGCTTGAACCGGTCGTAACCGCGCTGTCCCAGCACCTTGAGGTCGAGATCGAGTGCTCGCCGGAAACCGTCGACGAGTGGCTGGACCGCGACGGGCTCGCAAAGCACGCCGGTCACGCCATCGACGACGATCTCGGGCAATGCTCCGCTGCGGAACGCCAGGATGGGTTTGGCCGCGCGCATCGCTTCCAGGGCAACGAGGCCGAAGGCTTCCCATCGTGACGGGATCACGACGAGGTCGGCGGCCTCGAGTTGGGTCTCAATGGTCGGGCGATCGAGCCAGCCCAGCAGGGACACGTTGGACGGGACGCTCGGGCCTTCGTACTTGTTGACGACGGAGGCGCCGATCATGCGGATCTCCAGCACGTCCTCGAGCGAGCGTGCCGCTTCGATCAGGAGATCAAAGCCCTTCTGGCGGTCCAGCCGTCCGATGAACAGGACCTTGACCTTTTCAGACGTCCAGTCGGCCGCGACAGGCTGCGGCGTGCGGCTCTTCGAGATGCCGTTATGGACGAGGGTGAGGCGCTCGGCGGGAATTCCGGCGCGGACGGCTTCGTTGAACTCGTCGCTCGAGATGCAGATGATTCGGTCCGACGTGCGGGCAAGGAGGTTCTCCGCCGCTTTCGTCACGAGATGACTTAGGCGGCCGGTCTCGCGTGAAAACGCCCAGCCGTGCGGGCAATAGACGACGCGCGGTCCGTCCGAGCGGGCCGCCAGCGCCGGGCGCAGCACCAGGCCCGCAAACGAGGAATGCAGGTGGACGACATCAGGGCGAAAGGCATCCAGCGCTTGCATGCTTGCGCGCAGCATCTGGAATAGCCCGGCGATGCCGCGACCGGATCGTTCGAACGTCGTAATCTGGTTGTCATCGATCGCCGGAAGATCGCGGCGATGATCCGACGGCACGACGTAGTGCACGTTCCCGGTGCCGAAGCTCGCCTGTTGCTGTGGGTGCAACTCGTTCAGGTAGCTGGCAATCCCGCCCCGGATCGTCTCGGCGATGTGCAGCACTTTCATCGTTTGCCTTCCGTAGGGCCGCGTTGGAGAGCCGGACATCCTGTATCCCTGTTCTGAGTCCGCTAGTGTTCGCTAGTGCGAGAGACAGTTCCTCGAATACGTAGCGATATTGGGGCAGCGATGTGGTGATGTTGCGCCAAGCTCTTTGTGCGCATGATTGTCATGGGAAGAACGAAAACTTTTCGTGGAACCATGCGCAGGTGTGCGAGTTGCAGCCAGTTGCAAATTGTTTGTGCGAAAACCGATGCGCGGAATAAGCGAAGTGCATCGAACTTCAAGCAGCGCTGGCAACGTTTGCCGATGGTGCGAGATGATCGAGCAACGACTTCGCCGACTTTTGCCACGAAAAGAACGCAACGCGTTCTTGCTGCCGCCGCCGTTCCTGATCGGAGATGGCGCCGATTGCCAATCTTTCGAGCATCAGCTGCTTCAACGATTCGGCATCATTGGCGTCAAAATACGCAGCGGCGTCGGCACACGTCTCCACGACCGCATCGGCCGTCGAGGCAATGACTGGGCAACCGAAGATCATGGCTTCGAGTGGCGGCACGCCGAAGCCCTCGTACAGCGAGGGAAACACGAATGCCGATGCATGCGCGTAGAGAGCGGCGATCTCGCCGTCCGTCAGACGCCCGGCGAGCAGCAGGCCGGAAACCCCGTCGCCCGAATTGTCTTGAAAGACCTTGCTGTTATCCCCTCCGACGATGACCAGGGGAACGTCGGCTCGATCGAGCAGCTGGACAGCGCGGATCGCGATGGAGAGATTCTTGTTCTTGGTCTTCGAGCCCACGAAGAGGAAGAACTTTCGCGGCTGAACGCCGAGCCGGGCAATGATGTCGGGATCCGGCTTCGTCCTGGCGAAGTGTTCGGCGCTATTGGGGAAAACCGGGATCGCCGTTGCTGACAGATTCAGCACCTCGGCAAGCTCTTTGCGCGAAAAGGCCGATACGGTTGCGATGCTTGCGTGCCGGGCGAGCAGCCGGCCCATGGTTCGGTGAACTGCCAGATAGCGCCAGTTGAAGAAGTCGGGCCTGCGAAAGACCTGTGCGTCGTGGATCACCACAATGTGGTCGCGATGGAACACGGGGCCGGAATTGGCGAGACTGATCAAGCGGCCACCCGCAGCTGCGCGCGCCAGGTCGATTTGATCCCAGGCGTGCCCGCGCAAGCGGCCGACGGCGCGAATCTTGATTCGCTCCAGCTGGAGCTGCTCGCTTGCATCCACGGGCGTCAGCAACTGCCAGTCTGCGTTCCGCAGCGAGGCGGGAGTTTGCTCCGACGCCAAAAGCACGTCGATCGCCTTGACGATCTCGGCGGCATAACGCTGAACGCCGGTGAGCTTTTGCGACAGAAAACGACCGTTGATGAAGAATTTCAATTGGCTACCATAATGGTTGATCGGAGTCCGGGCCGCCCTGCAGCAAGCAGGCGGGGGACGAACCGCAAAGGAGCAACCGTTAGGTACAGAAATATGACGCGGCCCTGCACGGTGGAGACGTTCCGCCTGCATGGCTGACGTTGCCTTGCTGCGTGTGAGGTCGCGGTGTAGATGTCCGCCATGAGTGACGACACCCACTCCCTCCGCAGCGGGGGGCTCACCGCGACCATCAAGGCGCACGGCGCCGAGCTGTGCTCGTTGAAGGACAATGTCACCGAATTCGTCTGGCAGGCCGGGCCGGAATGGCCGCGCCATGCGCCGCTGCTGTTTCCGATCGTGGGGCGCCTCGCCGGGGACGAATTGCGGCACCGGGGCAAGACATACCGGATGACCCAGCACGGCTTTGCGCGCGACAGCCGCTTTGCATGGGCGGAGCGCGGCGAGAGCCGCTGCACGCTGGTGCTCGAAGACAGCGAGACGACCCGCGCGCTCTATCCGTTCGCGTTCCGTCTGACGGCCGCGTATGTCCTCGATGAGGCCGGCCTCGACCTGACGCTCACGATCGCCAACACCGGCAAGGAGACATTGCCAGCCTCGATCGGCGGTCATCCCGCCTTCAACTGGCCGCTCCGGCTCGGAAGCGCGAAAGAGGACTACGCGCTGGCCTTTGCGAAGGTGGAATCCTCTCCCGTCCGCCGACTCGATGGCGGGCTGCTGCGCCCGGCAACGGAGCCGAGCCCAGTCAAAGGTGCCGCGCTCCCCCTGTCGGAATCCCTGTTCGTCGATGACGCCGTCATCTTCGACCGGATCGAAAGCGACGCGGTCCGCTACACCGCGTCCAGCGGCCCCTGGCTCAAAATGTCCTGGCGCGGCTTTCGCGAACTCGGCGTCTGGTCGAAACCGTCGGGCGCGCCGTTCCTCTGTATCGAGCCCTGGCGCGGCTATGCCAGTCCCGCCGGCTTTGACGGTGAGTTCACGGACAAGCCGGGCCTGATGCATATCGCGCCGGGAGCGGAAGAGCGCTTGTCGTTCCGGATCGAGGTCGGATCGTCCTGAAGCCGAAGGGCGAGCTGAGCGTCGGCCCTCAGATCTCGATGCGCGTGAGATCCTCGCCGAGCACGACCGGCCCCGCATAATCCTGCCTGACATCCGCAAGCAGCGCGTTCAGCATGGCGTCATCCGTGCGCGGCCGGTGATGGGTCAGCGCGAGCTTCTTGACGCCGGCCTTGGCCGCAACCTTGCCGACGGTGTCGCCGCAGGCGATCGTGAATTTCGCAAGGCGGCGGAGATGCTCGTTGTTGATCTCGGGCGTTGCGAGAAAGCAGACCTGGACAAGCAAATCGGCTCCCTCAGCCAGCCGCTCGAGCCCGGGGCAGGGGACCGTATCCCCCGAAATTGCGATGACCTTCCCCTCCGCCTCGAAGCGGTAGCCGAGACACATCCAGCGCGCCAGGAACGCCGGCGACATGTCGAGGCCGTCACCGTGCGAGACGAGCTCGGCGCTGATCTTCCAGCGGGCGGTGTCGAGCACGGGCCCGGGCATGATGTCCGTCGCGACCACGGGTTTCCAGCCGCCGAAGGTCGGCTCGCCCTGATCGCGCCAGGCGATGTCCTTGTCGTAGACCTGCGTGACCAGCGTGTTGACAAGCCGTTCGGTGTCCGGCGGTCCATAGATGCGCAGCTCGTCCTTGCGACCATGCATCCATGAATTCAGCATCACATCGTAGAGATCGCCGATGTGGTCGAAATGGTGATGGGTGAGGAAGACCGTGTTGATCGCGTCGAGCGGAACGCCGGCCTTGCTGAGCTGCACCACAACGCCGCGGCCGGCGTCGAACAGGATGTTCTCGTCGCCGAGCCTGATCAGGGTGGTCGTCGCCATGCGGCGCGGGTCCGGGCGCGGGCCGCCGGTGCCGAGCAGTATGACCTCCATGGCGCCTTCTCCAGCGTGAAGAGTCTCCACAGTAGATTCGGAGGCGGCAGCGAGGCAAGCCGCATCAGGCCCGGAGCATGCAGCGGGGGGCTTAGGGGATGCTGGCCGCGGTGGCGGCGATGGTCGGCGGGAGGATTGATCGGTCCGATCCCGCCGAGGTCAGGCGGTGCGCGAGATCCTGCGCGCGCCGTTCGACCAGATGCCAGGTCGCGCGCGCGACGAGATAGCTCAGCACGGCAGTGACGACGTAGGCAATGAGCAGCGAGACCAGTCCATCGGCGAGCGGCCAGAGCTGATGCAGGCCGTAGATCACCGCGAAGTGCGACAGGTACATCGAATAGGAATTGCGGCCGAGCGCCTCGAGCGGCTGGAAGCGGATCGCAAGCTTGATGCAACCGGCAACCAGCGCGCCGAGCACGAGGTTAATCATGAGATAGTTGAATTCGTGCGAGCCGGTGACGCGGTCGGCGACGAAGGACACCGCAATGAAGACCGCGTAGATCGCAGCGTCCGACTTGGCAAATCCGTCGCGCAGCGCGAAGAACAGCGCGCATCCCACTAGGAAGACCGGCAGCTGGTTCAGGAAGCTGATATGCAGCGTGGTCCAGACGAATGCCTCGTGGCCGGGGCCGTAATAGGCGGAGAACAGCGCGAAAGCCCACGGCTTGAACAGGCAGACATTGACGAGATGCAGCACGATCGCCAGCGCGAGATAGAGATGGCGGCGCGAGCCGAACGCGGTGATCAGAAGCGGGAAGACGAGATAGAAGGTCATCTCGGCCGCGATCGACCAGTCGCCGGGCACAACACTGTTGACGCTGTCCGGCCAGAAGCCGTGCAGGAACGTCGCGGTCAGGATCACTTGAACTGGCCCGATGCCGCCCGGCGCGTTAGCGCTCGGGCCGGTGCCGTTGATGACGAGGTAGATCGGGATCGCGAGCCAGAACAGCGGCGCGATGCGCAGGAAGCGGCGGATGTAGAACTTGCGCGTCGGACTGGTTTCGACACGCCGCGTCCACATCAGGCACATCGTCATGGCGCTGACGAAGTAGAACACGTTGACGCCGGTCCATCCGCACATGAAGGCGTAATCGACGGCGTGGATATTGGATGGAAACGACTGCGAGACGTGGATGGCCATCACGCCGGCGATAGCGAGGCCGCGCAGGACATCGAGCGTGTGCGAACGGCCGAACGGCGCTATGCCTTGCTCGATTCGACCGGCAGCCAACCGGACCTGCCCCTGCATCACGCCTGCTCCGTGGTTTCGTATTGTGCAGGCGGGACAATAGAGGTGCTGGTGGGCTTTCCGAAGCCGAAGGCTGTCTTTACGTTAACCGCCGGTTGAGTCCAAAGCTGAATGTGTGGGATCGGCGGCCCCGGGGCCGGCGTAAGGCCCTCAAGGCATCCTGCGTACGATGCGCGGAATGAGAATTGTGGGCCAATTCATACTTAATCCTTGGAGACCATGAGCAATATTGTTTGCGCGTCGCAACGCGCCTAATATTCCAGCAGGCAATTTCGGGGGCTCGAACAAGTCGTGAATGTCCGTTCACATGACAGCGCATTGCGCGGTGACTTGAATTTCCAGGTCGGGTCCCAGGCACACAGGACATCCAAGACAGTGGTTGATCCCGCACTCAAGGAGTTGCGTCCCGCCGGCCGCGAGCGGCTGATCGTCGTCGAGGACGATCCGGTGACGCGGACCATGCTGGTCGGCTATTTCAGCGAGAACAATTTCGACGTGGTCGGCGCCAGTTCCTGTGCGGAGTGCCGCCAGGCGTTGCGCGCTCGAACCGATCTCATCTTCCTCGACGTGCAACTGCCCGATGGTGACGGCTTCGAGCTCGCCAAGGAGATCCAGGCGACCAGCAACGCGGGCATCATCTTCGTGACGCGCCGCGACACCGACGTCGATCGCATCCTCGGCCTTGAGATCGCCGGTGACCACTACGTCACCAAGCCGATCAATCTGCGCGACCTGCTCGCGCGCGCACGCAGCGTGCTGCGGCGACGCTCGCTCGATCGCAAGGCGGCGCGCAACCACAATTCGATCGCGTTCGGCGACTGGATCATCGACCTCACCCGGCGTGAATTGCTCGGCAGCGACGGCAAGCCGGTGGCGCTGACGCGCGCCGAATTCGACCTGCTCGCGGCGCTGGTCGGTGCCGACGGACGGCCGCTCAGCCGCGACTATCTGATCGAGGTCGTCAGCAACCGCCAGGCCGAGGTCGACATCCGCACGGTCGATGCGCTGGTGGCGCGGCTGCGCCGCAAGCTCGTCGGCAGCGGTACGCCCGTGATCGCGACGGTCACCGGCGTCGGCTACAAGCTCGCGCTCAGCGAGCGGCTATAGGGCACTTGTCGTCAGCGCGATGCGACGCGCTTCCATCGCGCTGCGACGCGAGCCTTGATCTGGCTGACCCTGGCCTCGTGCGCGGCCCAATAGGCGCGGCTGGCGGCCGGGGTGCCTTGACGATAGCGGGCATAGACGGCTTTGGGTTGCGCAGCCATCTTCGGGCGGCTCGCCGGTTTTGCCGGAGCTGCCGTAGGTGCTGCGGGAGTGGGCCGGGGCGCCGGATTCGGAGCGGCCGCAACCTCGGTCTCAAGAGCCTTCGAATTCATGGCGGCAAGACGGTTGCGGGCCCGATTGCAATAGACCTGCGACCGCGCGGTCATATCTTCTTCGCCATGGCCTGCCCGATACTTCATGAGGGCCCGGCAGAGATCCCCGCCGGCGAGGCGCCAGGCCCGGCTGAGATAAAGCACCCCGTAATGGATGTTGATGTCGGGTTCGGCGAGTTCCGCATCGCTGCCCCGGAAGCCCAGCATCGCCGCCGTCTCGGGCCGCACCTGCATCAGGCCGATCTCGCCGACGCTGCCGATGACGGCCGAATTGTAGCCGCTTTCGACGAACACGACCGCTTCGGCGACATCGGCCGGCAAATTGGTGTTTGCGGTTTCTCGCTCGATGATCTTCCGGATCATGGCCCGGGATGACGGCGTTTCGCCGGCGCCGAGCTCCGTGCCGTCTCCGGCGTGCGCGCAGATCGGGGCCGACATCAGCAGGACGACCGCCACGTGTCTCCACGTCGCGCCGAGATTGAAGCCTGCCCGATCCCACAGCATCGGTCCGTCATAGAGCTCCGGAGTTAATAAACCGGCCTCCGCTGCGGCAACTAGCGCGCGCGGGCGCTCTGATCGGTGGACGTCGCTTGCGCAGGTTCGGCCAGCCGGTCGTCGATCGCATAGAGCGTGCAGGTCGGCGACCATTTCATGCAGGCCGCCAGCGACTCGCGCCGGGCGTCGTCGGCCGTGATGTGCCCCGAGCGCCAGCCGTAGCCGCCATTCGGCGACACCGCGAACGCCTTGTGCGGCAGCATGCTGGCGAGATAGCGCGCGAACTCGGCCCGCGCGGCCTCATTGAGCTGGCGCGGCGGCGGCAGCGGATCGGGCGGGCTTAGGATGTCGCGGCTGACGAGGCCGCGCTCGCGCAGGAAAGCGTCGACATAGGGCGTCCATTGCGCACGGCTCGCCACCGCATAGAGGTAGTGGCCGTCGTCACCGAACGGCGGCGCCGCGATGAATTTTGCATTGCCGCCACTGGTGCGAAATCCGTCATGGAGGCGGCGCGCGAGGTCGGGGCCGAAATAGGAATCGTTGATCGCATAGACCCACAGCGTCGGTACGCGCGAGGTCTTGCCGAAGGTGGCGAAGGCCTGCACCAGCCCATCGGGATTGCAGACGTCGTCGTCGTCGCGCGAGCCGCGGCCGCCGGCGAAGTTGATCGCGGCGACGAGACCGGACGGCGCCTGCGCAGTGAGCGCGATCGTGGCGAGCCCGCCGGCGGAATGGCCGGCCGCGATCATGCCCGTTGTTGTGACGTCAGGGCGGCGCGCCATCGCATCGATCGCGGCCCGTAAGTCGGCAACCGCGACCGCGACTGCGGGCAGGTAAGCGGCTTTCGCGCAGCCGCCGACGCTGTCGACGCGTCCGCCGGGCGAGCTGCCGTAGCCGCGCCGCATCACGATCAGCGCGGCAAAGCCGCGCCGGGCATATTCCAGCGCAATGCCGTAATATTTGTGCGCGGACATCGTCGCGCGGTCGTCGAAGCTGCGCGGCGAGCCGTGGCTGAGCAGCGCCAGCGGATAGCGCTTCGTCCCGGCCGGGCGGACCAGGAAGGCCTCGAGCCCCTGCGGCCCGGCCTCCGCCATGGGGATGCGGAGATCCTCGGTATAGAATTCCGCGGCCACCGCAGACGACGGCCCGTCCGCCGGGATCAGCCAGGCGATCAGCAGAGGGAGCAGCTTGCGCAGGACAGCCATGAGGCGATTCGAACAGCCGGAAGGCCTCGACCATAGCACGATCCCGCAATTTGCATTGCGGTGCCTACGTCCACGACGCGCGGCGCTAGCGCCCGGTGGATGCGCCAGAGGTGTCCGTGGTGTCGCTACGGAGCTCCCGCTCGAACCGGCGCCTCACCTTGGCGAGGTCATGATCCACGGCTGCGTTGCGCAGCATCGGGTTGCGTTCGACGCCGGTTTGCTCGACGTATCCGGGAGACGATAGCACCAAGGAACTGGCGAGCAGCAGGGCCGTTGCGAGAATGGTCATGTCCCCATTCATGGACCCAAATGCGGCCATTTGTTGCCGGCGTCGGCCGATGGCTTTTGAGTTGGCGTGTGCAAGCCCAATGCTATGGTGCGGCAGGGCCTCAATTTGACAACGACGAGGATAGTTCAGTGGCTGATGTTCATCCCGCGGCGGGCAAGCAGGCTTCGCCGGACGCGCTCACCAATATTCCGCGGCTGGTGACGGCCTATTTTGCCGGCAAGCCCGATGTCACAGATCCCGCGCAGCGCGTGGCGTTCGGCACCTCCGGCCATCGCGGCACCTCGTTCAAGAACACTTTCAACGAAGGCCACATCCTCGCGACCACGCAGGCCATTTGCGACTACAGGCGGGAAAAGGGCCTGACCGGACCGCTGTTCATCGGCATCGACACCCACGCGCTGGCCGAGCCGGCACTGGTCAGCGCCGTCGAGGTGTTCGCCGCCAACGGCGTCGACATCATGATCGACAAGGACGGCGGCTACACGCCGACGCCGGTGATCTCGCACGCGATCCTCACCTACAACAAGGGCCGTACCAGCGGTCTCGCCGACGGCGTCGTCATCACGCCCTCGCACAATCCGCCGGAGGATGGCGGCTACAAATACAATCCGCCGCATGGCGGCCCGGCCGACACCGATGTGACTGGTGTCGTCGAGAAGCGCGCCAATGCCTATCTCGCCGACGGCCTCAAGGGCGTGAAGCGCATCGACTATGCCAAGGCGCTGAAGTCTTCGAACGTCCATGCCTATGACTTCGTCACGCCCTACGTCGCCGATCTCGGCAATGTCGTCGATCTCGACCTCGTCAAATCCGCCGGCATCAAGATCGGCATCGATCCGCTCGGCGGCGCCGCCGTGCATTACTGGCATCCGATCATCGAGCGTTACGGCCTGAAGGCAACCGTGGTGAACGAGGCGATCGACCCGACCTTCCGCTTCATGACGGTGGACTGGGATGGCAAGATCCGCATGGACTGCTCATCGCCTTATGCGATGGCGAGCCTGATCGGGATGCGCGACCGCTTCGACGTCGCCTTTGCCAACGACACCGACGCCGATCGCCACGGCATCGTGACGCGCACCGGCGGCCTGATGAATCCGAACCATTATCTCGCGACCGCGATCTCCTATCTGTTCGCGCACCGCCCGAACTGGAGCCGGGATGCCGCGATCGGCAAGACCGTGGTGTCGAGCTCGATCATCGACCGCGTCGCCAAGAAGCTCGGCCGCAAGCTGGTCGAGACGCCGGTCGGCTTCAAATGGTTCGTCGACGGCCTCCTCACCGGCGGCTTCGGCTTCGGCGGCGAGGAGAGTGCAGGGGCCTCGTTCCTGCGCCGCGATGGCGGGGTGTGGACCACCGACAAGGACGGCGTCATCCTTGGCCTGCTCGCAGCGGAGATCATGGCCAAGACCGGCCGCGATCCCAGCCAGCTCTTCAATGATCTCACCGCCGAGTTCGGCGTGCCGCATTACGCGCGTATCGACGTCGCCGCGACCGGGCCGCAAAAGAACATCCTCAAATCCGTCACGCCCGAGCAGCTCGGCCTGAAGGATCTCGCCGGCGACCCCGTCCGCTCAACGCTGAGCAAGGCGCCCGGCAACGGCCAGCCGTTTGGCGGCATCAAGGTCGAGACTGACTACGGCTGGTTCGCCGCGCGGCCGTCAGGGACCGAGGATGTCTACAAGATCTACGCCGAGAGTTTCCGCAGCCCCGAGCACCTGACGCGGATTCAGGAAGAGGCCAAGGCAGGCCTGGCGAAGGTGTTCGGCGCTTAAGGGGCCGAACGCTTACGGCTCTCGCTGCTGCCCGCAGGGATACCTCTGCCGCTCCGAAGCGGACCGCTTGCCGCATCCACCGCTGTCATCACCCGCGAAAGCGGGTGATCCAGTACGCCGCGGCTCCAGTTGTGTGAGTCTCATGCCCGCTGCGGAGTACTGGATTCCCCGCTTTCGCGGGGAATGACCCGCTACCTTGTGTGTATACATCAAAATACGTAAAGGTATTATAATACAGCAAAATTGCCACTTGAACCTTTCTTTGCCTCCGCTATTGTATACATAACGTATTCACAAGCGGTGGGAGTGAGACAATGACAAAGCCCTTCCCGATGAACGCCTGGTACGCCGCGGCCTGGGACGCGGACGTGAAAGCTGCGCTGCTGCCGCGAACGATCTGCGGCAAGCATGTCGTGATGTACCGGAAGGCCGACGGCTCGGTCGCGGCGCTTGAGGATGCCTGCTGGCACCGCTTGGTGCCGCTGTCCAAGGGCCGGCTCGAAGGCGACACCGTCGTCTGCGGCTACCACGGCCTCAAATACAATGCACAGGGACGCTGCACCTTCATGCCCTCGCAGGAGACCATCAATCCGTCGGCCTGCGTCCGCGCCTATCCCGTGGTCGAGCGCCACCGCTACATCTGGCTCTGGATGGGCGATCCCGCGCTGGCCGATCCCGCGCTGGTCCCCGACATGCACTGGAATCACGATCCGGCCTGGGCCGGCGACGGCAAGACCATCCACGTCAAATGCGACTATCGCCTCGTGCTCGACAATCTCATGGATCTCACCCACGAGACCTTCGTGCACGGCTCCTCCATCGGCAACGAGGCGGTGGCGGAGGCGCCGTTCGACGTCACCCATGGTGAGAAGACGGTCACGGTGACGCGCTGGATGCGGAACATCGAGCCGCCGCCGTTCTGGGCGAAACAACTCGGCAAGTCCGGCCCCGTCGATCGCTGGCAGATCATCCGTTTCGAGGCTCCCTGCACCATCGCGATCGACGTCGGCGTGGCGCCCACAGGCACCGGCGCGCCGGAAGGCGACCGCTCGCAGGGCGTCAACGGCTTCGTGCTCAACACCATCACGCCGGAGACCGAGAAGACCTGCCACTATTTCTGGGCCTTCGTGCGCAACTATCAGATCGGTGAGCAGCGCATCACCTCCGAGATCCGCGAGGGCGTTTCCGGCATCTTCCACGAGGACGAGCTGATCCTCGAGGCGCAGCAGCGCGCCATGGATGAGAACCCCGATCGCATCTTCTATAACCTCAACATCGACGCCGGCGCGATGTGGACGCGCAAGCTGATCGACAGGATGGTGGCCAAGGAAAACGGGCCGCAGCACCTTCAGGCGGCGGAGTAGATCATGGCCGAACGTGAGGTCGACCGCTCCGTCTCGCAGACTGTGAAGGCGCAGCTTGCGCTGCGCGACCAGATCCTGTCCGGCTCCCTACGTCCGGGCGAGCGCATCTCCGAGCTCCAGGCGGTAGAGACCACCGGAGCCTCGCGCACCCCCGTGCGCATGGCGCTGGTGCGACTGGAGGAGGAAGGCCTGCTGGAGGCGATCCCGTCCGGCGGCTTCATGGTGAAGGCGTTTTCGGAGCGCGACATCTCCGATTCCATCGAGCTGCGCGGCACGCTGGAAGGGCTCGCTGCGCGCTTCGCCGCCGAGAGCGGCGTCTCCGCGCGCGAGCTGGAGCCGCTCAAGGAGTGCCTTGCCGCGATCGACGAACTGCTGCGGCAGGTGCCGATCTCGATCGAGGCGTTCTCGTCCTATGTCACGCTGAACGCGCGCTTTCACGCCCTGCTCACGGAATTGTCGCGCAGCCCACCCTTGATCCGCCAGATCGACCGCGCCTCGGCGCTGCCGTTCGCATCCCCGAGCGGCTTCGTGATGGCGCAATCGGCGCTGCCCGAGGCGCAGCAGATCCTGATCATCGGGCAGGAGCACCACCGTGTCGTGATCGACGCCATCGAGAACCGCGAAGGCGCGCGTGCCGAAGCCGTCATGCGCGAGCATGCGCGGCTGGCGGTGCGCAATCTGCGCCTCGCGCTGCGCAACCGCACCCATCTCGACCTCTTGCCGGCGCTCGCACTGATCAAGACCACAACCGATTGAGGGCAGTCATCATGCGCTTCATCGAAACCTGGATTCCGGCAACGCTCGTTTCGACGCGCGATCTTGCCCCCGGCATCCGCGAATTCCTGATCCGGCCGGATCAGTTCGACGCCGCCGCCTATCCGGTCGGCAGCCACATCAATGTCAGCGTGACCATCGACGGCCTGCCGGAGACGCGGTCCTATTCGCTGGTCGGCGAAGCCATCTCGACCGGCTTCAAGATCGCGGTGCGCCGTGCCGATGATTCCCGCGGCGGCTCGCGCTACATGTGGCAGCTCGCGCCGGGCGCGCGGCTCGACATCACGCAGCCCGCTTCGCTGCTTGCGGTGGACTGGTCCCGTGAAAATTATTGCCTGATCGCCGGCGGCATCGGCATCACGCCGATCCTCGGCGCCGCGCAGGCGCTGGCGCGGCGCGGGGCTGACGTCACGCTGCATTATGCGGTGCGCTCGCGCGGCGAGGCTGCCTATCTCGACGATCTCGCCGGAATTCTCGGCGATCGCCTGGTCGTTCATGCCAGCGATGAAGGCAAACGGCTCGACCTCGATGCGGTGTTCGCGTCATTGCCGCAAGGCACGCTGTCGCTGTTCTGCGGCCCGATGCGCATGCTCGATGCCGCACGCCACGCCTGGATCGGCGCGGGCCATCCGCTGCCCGATCTCCGCTACGAGACCTTCGGCTCCAGCGGCACGCTGCCGACCGAGACGTTTCGCGTGCGCCTGAAGGGCTCCGATGTCGAGCTCGAAATCCCGCGCGAGCGCTCGATGCTGGACGTGCTCAACGCCAGCGGTCACGACGTGATGTACGACTGCAAGCGCGGCGAATGCGGCCTGTGCGCCATCGACGTGGTCGAGGTCGACGGCGAGATCGACCATCGCGACGTCTTCTTCAGCGACCATCAGAAGCAAAGCAACCAGAAGATCTGCGCCTGCGTCTCCCGCGCGCGGGGCACCATCACGGTGGACACGCTGCTGCGGGCGGATGCGATCTGAGGCAGCCTCTCGAGACCCGGCAGGGTCTGAAGGATTGTAGCCCGGATGGAGCGGAGCGAAATCCGGGGCGGTCTTGCTCCGGCGCGCACTCGTCCCGGATTGCGCTTCGCTCCATCCGGGCTACGAAGCGTCAGCCGCAAGTGACCTACGCCGCAAACGTCGCCCGAAGCTTCTTCCTGTCCAGCAGCGCCAGCACGCCATCCACCGACACCGGCCGGCTGATCAGATAGCCCTGGACCTCGTCGCAACTGATCTGCCTGAGATAGTCGAGCTGGTCGGCGGTCTCGACGCCTTCTGCGACGACGGCGATGCGCAGGTCGCGCGCGAGCGAGATCACTGACTTGACGATGGCGGCACAGTCCGGCTGCACCAGCATGTCGCGGATGAAGGACTGGTCGATCTTGATGCGGCTGAACGGCAGCTTGCGCAAATAGGTGAGGGAGGAGAAACCCGTCCCGAAATCGTCCAGCGCGACCGTGACGCCGAGCTGCAGCAGCGCGTTCAGAACCGGCTCGGCCGAGCCGTATTTCGACAGCAGCATCGATTCCGTGATCTCGATCTCGAGCCGGTGCGGCGAGATCTTCGCGTCCGCCAGCGCCTGCACGATGATCTGGAGGATGCCGGCGTTATGAAACTGCGCGGCCGAGAAGTTGACGGCGACCCTGATCTCGTCCGGCCACTCGGCAACCGTCGCGCAGGCGCGGCGGACGACCCATTCGCCGATCTCGTGGATTAGTCCGGTCTCTTCCGCAATCGGGATGAATTCGCTCGGCGGCACCAGTCCGCGCTCAGGATGTTGCCAGCGCAGCAGCGCCTCGAAACCGGTGATCCGGCTTTGGTCGAGATCGAGGAACGGCTGGAACACGAGGAACAGCTCGTCTCGCGCGATCGCGCCCTCGAGGTCGGATTGCAGCGCCTTGCGATCGCGTGACACCCTGTCGTCGCTGGCCTCAAAGAAGCGGATCGTGCCAGGTCCCGCCTTCTTGGCGCGGTAGAGCGCGGCATCGGCATTCTTCATGACGTCAAGCGGTGTGGTGCCGTCGCGCGGCGCCAGCACGATGCCGACGCTGGTCGCGCCCCCGATCTGGCGGCCCTCGATGCGGAACGGCTCAGTGAAGGCCGCGACGAAGCGTTCGGCGATTTCGAGGGCATCCTCGGGACGCGCCAGATTGGCCATCACCAGCGCGAACTCGTCGCCGCCGATGCGCGCGACATGCTCGGCGGCGCGCGTGCAGCGTCGCAGGCGGCTTGCGACCTGGACCAGGAATTCGTCGCCGGCGGGATGGCCGAACTTGTCGTTGACCTCCTTGAAGCGATCGAGATCGAGCAGCAGCACCGCAAACTCCTCGCCGGACAATGCCAGTCGCTTGAGCGCGGCCTCGAGCGTCTCGTTGAAGGCGACGCGGTTGGGCAGGTGGGTCAGAGGGTCCAGCCGCACCGTGCGCTCCGCCTCGATCTGCCGCATCACGCGCCGCGCGAACGAGAAGGAATTGACGAACACGCCGCGGATCAGCACGCTGCCATAGACCACGACGAGGAAGGCGATCAGCAGAAAGGCCAGATCGCCGTTCCTGCCGAGGCAGATCGCGATCCCGACGAAGATCGGGGCGGTGAAGGCGATCGCTGCGATCGGGATGGTGGCGAAGGCGAGCGCACCGCCGGCCAGCATGCCCGAGCACAGGCAGGTGATGACGAGCTGGCCGCCGGTCGAAGCACTGTCGAAGAAGGCGACCGGGACGATGCCCCAGGCGGTGCCGAGGACGAAGGCGTTTCGCACCAGCCGGTGCATGGCGCGGCGCGAGACGAATTGCGGCTTGGTGATGCGGCGCGCCGCGCGGGATTGCAGGCCGAATGCGATCGCGGCGCTGGCGACGGCGGCGGCCCAGATCAGGGCGGATATCCTGTCCGGCGACTGCCACAATGCGATGGCGAGCACGATGGCGTTGCAGGCATTGGCGAGCATGATGCCGACCGAATAGCCGAGCACCAGCGACATCTGCTCGGCGCGGATATGGCCGGCCACGGCTTCGTCGGTTGCGGGACCGCCAAAGGCCGATAAATCGCCCGCGAACAGCCGCGCGACATAGCTGGTCGTTTGAGTCCGCATTTCAGAGCCTAGCAGGACGGGCCGTTGGTCGGCTCCTTCAGGGAAATTCGCCGCAAACCTTTGACGAACTATGAATTATCCCTGACTGCGGCGCTCGCCGCGACCACTTCCGCGTGTTCGTGACGTGATATCGATAACAAATCGATACAAATGCAGACTTCGGATTACGGCTGTAACGAGAGCAGGGCGCTCCCCACTAGCTCGCCGTCATGCCCCGGCTTGACCGGGGCATCCAGTACGCCGCGGCCTATCGAGGAATCACAACCGTCTCTGGAATACTCGATCGCCCGGTCAAGCCGGGCGATGACACCTGTGTGGAGAGACGTCGTCACCGCCCCAGCTGCTTCGGATCGTAATAGAACCGCTCTTCGATCAGCTTGTCGCCGCGCCAGGTTTGCCACGCGATCTCGTCCAGCGTTCGTGAGACACCCTCTGCGTTGGTGAAGCTGAACGTCCAGCGCGTCGCCACGTGGTCGCCGTCGATCAGGCTCGGTCCGATGCGGACGGCCCTGACCTCTTTCGAGGCCGCCAGCACGGCACGCTCCTTGGCGACGAGCTTGTCACGGCCGATCGTCGGGGCGCCGTTGTTCTCATAGGTCGCGGCGTCGGGCGTGCAGAACTGCTCGATCGCGCCGATGAAATCCCCGGCCTCCAGCCGCTGCGCAAAAGCTTCGACGACGTCACGGCTCGGCATGGCAAACCTCGCGATTAAAACCGACTGACAGTCGGTAAAATACCGACCGAGGGTCAAAAAGTCAACTGGCCGCCCCTGCCGAATTCGACTAGACGAGAGCCATGGCGAAACAGGCGGAGCGGCGGGCGGCGACATCGGAAGCGATCCTGTCGGCGGCGCGCCGCCTGTTCGGGACGCAAGGCTTTACAGCCACCACCATGGACGAGATCGCGGAAGCAGCCCACGTCGCCAAGGGCGCGGTCTATCATCACTTCAAGACCAAGGAGGCGGTGTTCGAAGCCGTGTTCGACCAGGTTTCGCGCGACCTCGTCGTCGAGATCGATGGCACGGCTCGCGCCGAGAAGGACGTGCTCGCCGCGATGGTCGCCGGCACGCAGCATTATTTCGCGGCGACCGCCAAGGGCCCGACCGGCCAGATCATCCTGCGCGACGGCCCGGCCGTGCTCGGCTGGGAGCGCTGGCGCGAGATCGACGCGCAGCATTTCGGCGGCAAGCTGCCACGTGCGCTCTCGGTGGCGATGGAGGCTGGCCTCATCGCAAAGCAGCCGGTCGAGCCGCTCGCCCGCCTGCTGCTCGGCGCGGTGACGGAGGCCGCGGTCGCCTGCGCCGGACGCGCTGATATCGCAAGGGCAGGCGCGGAATATGCCCGTGCGTTCAAGTCGCTGGTCGAGGCGCTGCGCCTGCGGGAATGATTGTGCTAAGCCACGCGGACGGAAACGCCCCAACCAACAAGAAGACTGACAAGACATGACCATAAACTCCTCCCTCGCGCCGTCCGATCCCGAATTCGACTACATCATCGTCGGCGCCGGCTCCGCCGGCTGCGTGCTCGCCAACAGGCTCTCGGCGAACGGCAAGCACAGCGTGCTGCTGCTCGAGGCCGGCCCGAAGGATTCCAACATCTGGATCCACGTGCCGCTCGGCTACGGCAAGCTGTTCAAGGAGAAGTCCGTCAACTGGATGTACCAGACCGAGCCGGAGCCCGAGCTGAAGGGACGCCAGGTGTTCCAGCCGCGCGGCAAGACGCTGGGCGGATCGAGCTCGATCAACGGCCTGCTCTATGTCCGCGGTCAGCACGAAGACTACGACCGCTGGCGCCAGCTCGGCAACACCGGCTGGGGCTATGACGACGTGCTGCCCTATTTCAAGAAGGCCGAAAATCAGTCGCGGGGGGCCGACCAGTATCATGGCAGCGGCGGGCCCCTGCCTGTCTCCAACATGGTCGTGACCGATCCGTTGTCAAAGGCCTTCATCGACGCAGCGGTCGAGACCGGTCTGCCCTACAACCCCGATTTCAACGGCGCCACGCAGGAAGGCGTCGGCCTGTTCCAGACCACGACGCGCAACGGCCGGCGCGCCTCGACGTCGGTGGCCTATCTCGGCCCGGCAAGAACCCGCGGCAATCTCAAGGTGGAAACTGGCGCGCTCGGCCAGCGCGTGCTGTTCGAGGGCCGCCGCGCCGTCGGCGTCGAATATCGGCAAGGCGCAGATGTGCGCCGGGCCCGCGCGCGCAGAGAGATCGTGCTGTCGAGCGGCGCCTACAACTCGCCGCAACTGCTGCAGCTCTCCGGCGTCGGCCCTGGCGATCTCCTGCGCAAGCACGGCATCGATGTCGTGCTGGACGCGCCGGGCGTCGGTCACGACCTCCAGGACCACATGCAGGTCCGCATCGTGATGCGCTGCTCGCAGAAGATCACGCTCAACGACACCGTCAATCATCCGCTCCGCCGCACCATGGCCGGCGCGCGCTATGCGCTGTTTCGCAAGGGGTGGCTGACCATTGCGGCCGGCACGGCGGGCGCGTTCTTCAAGACCAGCCCGCGACTGGCTTCGCCCGACATCCAGGTGCACTTCCTGCCGTTCTCGACCGACAAGATGGGCGAGAAGCTGCACGATTTCTCCGGCTTCACCGCCTCTGTGTGCCAGCTCCGTCCTGAAAGCCGCGGGACCTTGCGCATCCGAAGCGCCGATCCGACGGTGCCGCCGGAGATCCGCATCAACTACATGTCGACCGAGACCGACCGCACCACCAACGTCGAAGGTCTGAAGATCCTGCGCAAGATCTTGAATGCGCCGGCGCTGAAGCCATTCGTTGTCAATGAGTACGATCCCGGGGCGAAGGTATCCACGGACGCCGAGCTGCTGGAATATTGCCGCGAGCGCGGCAGCACCATCTACCATCCGACCTCGACCTGTCGTATGGGCAATGATGCGCTCGCGGTGGTCGACCAGCGGCTGAAGGTGAGGGGGCTCGAAGGCCTTCGCGTCGTCGACGGCTCGGTCATGCCGGACCTCGTCTCGGGGAACACCAACGCGCCGATCATCATGATCGCCGAAAAGGCCTCCGACATGATATTGGAGGATGCGCGGTAAATTCGCGTCTTGAGAGGGTTTGGACTTGGCTACTCGATTTCGGATCGGCACACGCAAGAGCACAATGGCGCTGGCACAGACGGAAGAGATCGCGCGCCGCCTGACCGCCGCCGTGCCCGGTCTCGACGTCGAGATCGTCAAGTTCGACACCACGGGCGATCTCGATCAGACCAGCAAGCTCCTGCCGCATGGCGGCAAGGGCGGCGCCTTTGTGGCGCAGATCCGCGCCGCCGTGCTGTCGGGCGAATTGCAGGCGGCGATGCACTCGCTGAAGGACATGCCGGGCAATGAGGATACGCCCGGCCTCGTCATCGGCGCCACGCTGTCCCGCGATCCGCCGAGCGACGCGCTGGTGCTGCGCGACGGCGTGACGCTGGAGGCGCTGCGCCAGTCCCGCGGCAAGGGTTTCAAAATCGGCACCAATGCGGTCCGTCGCGCCGCTTACGCGCGACGCCTGTTTCCGGATGTAGACGTGATCCACTTCCGCGGCGCCGCCGACACGCGCGTGCGAAAGCTCGACAATGGCGAGAAGCAGCGCCTGCCGGATGGCGGCACGGTGGGACCGGCCGATGCGCTGATCATGGCGCGTTCGGGGCTCGACCGTGTCGGCCTCGCCGGCCGCATCGCCTATGAGTTCACCGCGGCCGAGATGCTGCCGGCGGCGGGGCAGGGCATCGTCGCGGTCGAATGCGCCGCGCAGGACTGGCAAACGCGGCAGATCCTGTCGTCGATCGACGATCCCGCCGCGCATGCCAGCGCGGACGCCGAGCGCGAGGTGCTGTGGGTGCTGAACGGCCACTGCAATTCGCCGGTGGCGGGCTTCTCGACCATCGCGGGCGATCAGATGTCGCTCACCGCATCCGTGCTCGATCTTTCCGGCAACGTCATTATCGAGGCTTCGCGCGCAGGCCCCGCCAATCGCCCGCGCGAGCTCGGCCGTGCCGTGGGTCTGGATCTGCTGACGAAGGGCGCCGCCGAGATCATCGAGCGCAGCCGGCCGCGCTAGGCTGCCGCGATCACGAGATCATGCGGGCGTGCGCCTGTTTTGCCCGACGTGTCAAACGCGGCTCGTGAGTCGGGTCTTGCCGGCCCAGCTTTTTCAATGACTTGTCTACTGTGCATGGGGTTGTTTTCGCGTTTTTTGTTTCCGCCCCGTTGGGGGCGGGCGAATTAGCCCCGCACGCGCTTGATCATCTGCTCGACATGGGCGATCGGCGTTTCCGGCTGGATGCCGTGGCCGAGATTGAAGATCAGCCGCCCTTGGGCAAAATTCGCCAGCGTGTTGTCGACCGCGCGGTCGAGCGCGGCGCCGCCCGTGATCAGCACCAGCGGATCGAGATTGCCCTGCACGGCGACCTTGCTTTGCACGCGTTCGCGAATGAAGCCGGGCTCCGCGGTCCAGTCGATGCTGACCGCATTGACGCCGGTCGCCTCGACATAGCCCGGCAATTGCGCACCGGCGCCGCGGGGGAAGCCGATGATCTTCGCATCCGGCACCTTGGCCCGCACGCCCTCCACGATGCGGCGCGTCGGCTCGACCGACCAGCGCGCGAACTCGGCCGGCGGCAGCACGCCGGCCCAGGTGTCGAAGATCTGCAAGGCATTGGCGCCGGCGGCGAGCTGCGCCAGCAGATATTGAATCGAGTTCTCGACCAGCACGTCGATGATTTCAGCGAACGCCTCCGGGTGCCGGTAGGCCATCATCCGCGCCGGCGCCTGGTCGGGCGTGCCCTGGCCCGCGACCATGTAGGTCGCCACCGTCCACGGCGCGCCGCAGAAGCCGATCAGCGCGACCTTTTGATCGAGCGTGCCGCGCACGATCCTGAGCGCCTCGAACACCGGCTCGAGCTTGCCGAAGTCGGCGCGCGCGGCGAGCGTTGCGACCTTCGCCGGATCATCCAGCGGATCCAGCCGCGGGCCCTCGCCGACCTCGAACCGCACCGAGCGTCCGAGCGCGTAGGGGATCACGAGAATGTCCGAGAAGATGATCGCCGCATCGAAGCCGAACCTGCGGATCGGTTGCAGCGTCACCTCGGCCGCAAGCTCCGGGTTGAAGCACAGGTCGAGGAAGCCGCCGGCCTTGGCGCGGACATCGCGATATTCCGGCAGATAGCGGCCGGCCTGCCGCATCATCCACATGGGCGGGATGCTCTGGCGCTGGCCGGAGAGCACGTCGATGAAAGGTTTCGTCGCAGATTGGGGCACGAATGGTCCTGAGCAAGGTTATGGCCTCTGATACACCGCTCCGGCCCTCAGCGGAACAGGGGAACCAGCGCAATCGGGCCGCGTTGACCAGCCGATGGAGGACATCATGGCTGAGACATTCAATCCCGCGCCGCATGACAAGCACGCCGACGATCTGCGTGAAGCGCTCGCCGCCGACCGCAACGCCAAGCTCGATGCCGGGCTGAAAGATACCTTCCCGGCATCTGATCCCGTCAGCGCCGCCCAGCCGACGCCCTCGAAGGCCGATGCGGAAGCTGACGCTCCCTCGCTCTGGGACAAGGTCAAGGCGATCTTCAGCTAGCGGAAGGCGACGCCGGGATTCCGATCGGCTTGCTAATACCTTGTTAGCGATGTGCTGATCGCGGTGTCCGTAGGACTACTGGAAACCGGGGAGATGGCCGCGTATTCCAGTAGTGATTTCAGAGTTCAATAATAGAAGCAGCAGAGTTTCCGACGATCGGAGAATTCTGCCGCATGAGCCTTGCGACCCAAAGAGCCGGATGGAGCCGCCTGCCGCTGCGCGCGGCGGCGTTCGTCGTGCTGACCTGCGCGACCATCCTCGGCGTCAGCGGCTGGCGCGAATGGGCTGCGCGCGACGCGGTGCTCAGGGGTGCCGAGACCGAGATGGCGAACGTCGCCCGCTCGCTGACCCAGCATGCCGAGGACAGCCTCGATCTGCTGGATTCCGGCGTCGTCGGCGTCGTCAGCCGACTCGAGATGGACGGCACTGCACCGGCCACGATCGCCAAACTGCGCACCCTGCTGGAAGTACGCAAAAAGGCCATCGAGCGCGTTCACAGCCTCGCCATCATCGACGACCAGGGCAACTGGCTGACCTCGCCCGGCACGATCGGCTCAACGCTCAGCGACGATGCGTTTTTCCGTTATCATCAGCTCTCCCCGAAACGAGAGCCCTATGTCGGCCGTCCCGTAAAGAGCCTCCTGGACGGCGAATGGGTCGTCACCCTGTCGCGTCGCTTCAACAAGCCCGACGGCAGCTTCGGCGGGGTGGTGCTCGCGACCATCAGCTCAAAATATCTTTCGCATTTCTACGAGCAGTTCGAGATCGGCCGCAACAGCTCGGTGTCGCTCACGCATGGCGATGGCCTGATCATCGCGCGCAACCCCAGCAACGAGACATTTGTCGGACGCAGCGTTTCCGACAAGCCATTATTCCGCGACGCCAGCCTGCAACGGCCGAGCGGGGCCTATTATTTCAAGTCTCCCCTGGACGGCGCCGAGCGCGTCAGCTTCTTCAAGCGCAGCGGCCGTTTCCCGCTCCTTCTGCTTGCCACAGTCGACAAGGACGAGCTGCTCGCGCCCTGGCGCGCCGCGGCAATCTCCCGCATGCTCTACGTCACCGCGCTGGTGATGCTGATTGCGATCATCGGCGCCGTCCTGGTGCGGCAGTTGCAGCGGGGCCAGCGCATGGCCGCGGCCCTGGTCGAGAAAGAGGCGCATTTCCGCCTGCTCGCCGAAGGCTCCAGCGACATGGTGACCCGCATCGGGCTCGACGAGCGGCTGCGTTATGTCTCGCCCTCGTCTGCGCGTGTCGTCGGCTGGCGCGCCAATCAACTGATCGGCACGCCGGCGCTCGCGGGCATCAATCCGGAGGATCTGCCGGAGGTCCAGGCGATCGTCGACGCCATGAAGCGTGGCGAGCGGGAGGAGGCGCGTCTCACCTACCGCAACTCGCACCGGCAGAACGGCGAAGTCTGGCTGGAATCGACCATGCGGGTGACGCGCAAGGACAATGGCCGCGTCGACGGCGTGGTCGCGATCTCCCGCGACATCACCGAGCACAAGAAGCTGGAAACCAGGCTCGAGACGCTCGCGATCGAGGACAGCCTCACCGGCCTTGCCAATCGCCGCCGCTTCGACGAGCGGCTGAAAGAGGAATGGGCGCGCGCCTATCGCGACCGCTCCAGCCTTGCTTTGCTGATGATCGATGTGGATCACTTCAAGGCCTATAACGACGAATACGGCCATCCCGCGGGCGATGCCTGCCTGCGTCTGGTCGCAAAGATCATCGCGGCCGAGACCCAACGCGCCGGCGATCTGGCGGCGCGCTATGGCGGCGAGGAATTCGCCATGCTGCTGCCCAACACCGATGCCGCCGGCTGCGCCCTTTTCGGCGAACGGATCCGCAGCGCCATCCACGAGGCCGGCCTCGTCCATGCGACCAATCCGGAGTCCGGATGTGTCACCGCCTCGGTCGGCGGTGCGACCTGTCGGCCGGCGCTGGAGCGCACGGCGGGCGTGGCCTCGCTGGTTGAGGCCGCCGACCGGGCGCTCTACGCCGCCAAGGATGCAGGCCGCGATCGCCTGGTGATGTCCGGCGAGCTCATGAACCTGCTGCCCAAGGCCTCCGGCCAGTAAGATGGCTCAATAATGCGGCGGAGGCTCGTTGGTGGGCCCAGGCGCATTGGCCTCGGCCTCGTGCAGCCGCTCGCCGAGCTCTGCGATCTTCCGGGTCAGCAGATCGATCTGCTTCCACTGCGCGGTGATGGTCTGGTTCAACGTCTCGATCGTGTCGTCCTGGTAGGCGAGGCGCGTTTCAAGCGTGTCGATGCGCTCGCTCAGCGTCTTGATCTCATTCGTCACGCGTCGCATCCTTGTTTCGTTCGCGCAAACCGGATTCTTGCAAGCGAGATTCTTGCAGACCATGGCCGAGCGCGACGCGCTCGTCGAACACGAAGCACTCCCCACGCCAGCGGCTCTGCGCCTCCGGCACCTCTTCCAGATATTTGAGAATGCCGCCCTTGAGGTGATAGACCTCGGTAAAGCCGCGCGCGAGCAGGTGCGCGCTCGCCTTCTCGCAGCGGATGCCGCCGGTGCAGAACATCGCGATCCTGCGGTGCTTTGCCGGATCAAGCTCGACGGCGGCAAAATCCTTGAACTGGCCAAAGCTCCTGATGCCGGGATCGACGGCGCCTTCGAACGTTCCCATCGCCACCTCGAAGGCGTTGCGGGTGTCGAGCAGCAGCATGTCGGGCGCGGAGATCAGCGCGTTCCATTCGCTCGCATCGACATAGGTGCCGACCTGGCGGGTCGGATCGGCAGCCGTATCGCCAAGCGTGACGATCTCCTTCTTCAGCCGCACCTTGAGCCGCCCGAACGGCATCGCTTCGGCGGCCGAGAATTTCAATTCGAGATTGTTCAGCCTGCCGCCGAACATGTCGCCGTTCGCCAGCTCATGGGTAAGGGCGTCGATCGCCGCCGGCGCACCGGCGAGCGTGCCGTTGATGCCCTCCTGCGCCAGCAGCACGCTGCCCTTCAGCTTGAGGCCGGCACAGAACGCGCGCAGCGGCTCGCGCAGCTCGCGGTAATCCGGGAGGGCGGCGAATTGGTAGAAGGCGGCGACCTTGATCGAATCCGGATCAGACATGACGGTTCGTTTAGCAGGCGCGTGCGGCCCGGAAAACCCGCATGGCCGCCGGCCTCGAAAGGTCTATTCGCCCAGCGGATGGCAGCCATTTCCCTGGTATGCCAGCATTGCCGAAAGCTGCCGGAATGTGTCATGTAACCCCGGTTTTTCCGAGATGGCGCGCCATCCGCGCCACGGGCCCAAGAGAGCAAGAATTCGATGAGAAACTTTCATTTCCCAGGCAGGTCCACGGTCCACGCCACCAACGCGATGGTGGCGACCTCGCATCCGCAGGCCTCGCTCGCCGCGATCGAGGTGTTGCGCGAAGGGGGCACCGCGGTGGACGCGGCGGTTGCGGGCTCGGCCCTGCTTGGCGTGATCGAGCCGCAATCGACCGGCATCGGCGGCGACTGCTTTGCGCTGATCCAGCCGCGCGGCGAGGGCAAGATCATCGCCTATAACGGCTCCGGCCGTGCCCCGAAGGCGGCGAACGCCGACTGGTACCTGGAGCGCAAGATCAACTCGGTGCCGCTGACCTCGGCGCATGCGGTCTCGATTCCCGGCGTGGTCGATGCGTTCGCGACCGTCTTGCGCGACCATGGCAAGTTCGGCTTCGACCGGCTGCTCCAGCCCGCGATCAAGGCGGCCGAGGAAGGCTACGTCGTCGCCCCCCGCATCGCCTTCGACTGGAAGAACCAGTTCGAGAAGCTGAAGGGCGGTACCAACACCGTGTGTTACCTGTTGCCGGGCGGCAAGCCGCCGGTGGCCGGCGACGTCATCCGTCAGGCCGAACTCGGCAAGACGCTGCGCGCGATCGCCAAGGACGGCCGCGACGCCTTCTACAAGGGCCCGATTGCCGAAGACATGGTCGAGACCCTCAGGGGCATCGGCGGCCTGCACACGCTCGACGATTTCGCCGCGCACACCACCGAGACGACGACGCCGATCGGCACCATGTACAAGGGCTACGACGTCTGGCAGTGCCCGCCGAACGGACCCGGCCTCACCATGCTGCTGATGCTGAATATCCTGTCGCGGTTCGACCTGACGAAATACGCGCCGCTCAGCATCGAGCGTTTCCATCTCGAAGCGGAAGCCGCGCGCATCGCCTACATGCACCGCGAGCTGCATGTCGCCGATCCCGACCACATGCAGGTCGAGGTCGCCAGGATCCTTGCCAAGGAATTCTGCGACGAGCACATCGCCAAGATCCGCATGGACGGCATGCTCGACCTGCCGAACGTCGCACCGCCGATGAATCCGTCGACGATCTACATCACCGTCGTGGACAAGGATCGCAACGTCTGCTCGTTCATCAATTCGATCGCGCATTCCTTCGGCTCGGCGATCGTCTCGAACAAGACCGGCGTCCTGTTCCAGAACCGCGCCGGCGGCTTCCGCATCCAGCCGGGCCATCCCAACTGCATCGCCGGCGGCAAGCGGCCGCTGCACACGATCATGCCGAGCCTGCTCACCAGGGGCGGCCGCTCCGTGATGCCGTTCGCGGTGATGGGCGGGCAGTACCAGCCGGTCGGCCAGACCCGCGTCGTGACCAACATCCTCGACTATGGCTGCGACGTGCAGGAGGCGATCGACATGCCGCGCGGCCTGCACTACGAGGGCCAGTATCAGCTCGAGGACAGCGTGCCGGCTGCGATCGTCGAGGGCCTGAAGAAGCTCGGCCACAAGACCACCAGCGTGGTCGGCCCGCTCGGCGGCGCGCAGGCGATCTGGATCGACTGGGACAAGGGCACGCTCACCGGCGGCTCCGATCCGCGCAAGGACGGCTGCGCGCTCGGCTATTGAGCGCTGCCGCGCGGGGTTCCGCGCGCAAGATCAGGAAAAGTTGACGAAGGGCGGCGCGGCATTTGCTGCGTCGCCCTTTCTCGTTCGGAACAGAGTTCATCGCTTCCGGTTAAGGGGCGATGAGCGGTGCAGGGCGTGCGCTGCTTTGCAGATAAGCGGCGGAGGCCTCGATGTCCGACACATCAAGTTCCAAACGATCAGCATTCGATCGGCGCGCCTTCATGGCCGGCGCGGCTGGCAGTGCGCTCGTCCCGATCACAGCGCGCGCGGCCACAGAGGAAGCCAAAGCCCCAGCTGCACAGGACCCCTCACTTCCTGTCGAGGTCACGCTGCACGTCAACGGCAAGGACAAGCGCCTGCGCATCGACGCGCGCACCACGGTGCTCGATGCGCTGCGCGATCACCTCAAGCTCACCGGCAGCAAGAAAGGCTGCGACCACGGCCAGTGCGGCGCCTGCACAGTGCTGATCGACGATCGGCGGGTGGTGTCATGCCTGACGCTGGCGCTCGCGGCGGAAGGGCAGGAGATCACGACGATCGAGGGGCTGGCGACCGACGATCGCCTGCACCCGATGCAACAGGCCTTCGTCGACAACGATGCGTTCCAGTGCGGCTATTGCACGCCCGGCCAGATCATGTCCGCCGTGGCCTGCGTCAAGGAGGGGCATGCCGGGAGCGAGGCCGACATCCGCGAATACATGAGCGGCAATATCTGCCGTTGTGCGGCCTATCCCAACATCGTCGCGGCGGTGAAGCAAGCCGCGCCCGAGATCATGAAAGGCTAGGCGCATGCGACCCTTCTCGTATCAGCGGGCAACAGACCCTGACATGGCCGTGCAGGCGCTGAGCGCCGCCGCAGCAGCCAACCATCCGTTGTCGCAGGCGATAGCCCAGCCGCTTGCGGGCGGCACCACGCTGATCGATCTGATGAAGCTGGACGTGATGCGGCCCGCCGCGATCGTCGATATCAATCCGCTCGCGCAGGCCTGGTCGGCAATCGAGCCTCGGGACGACGGATTACGTCTCGGTGCGCTCGCAAAGATGTCCGACGTGGCGGCCCATGCCGAGATCCAGCGCAATTATCCGGTGATCGCCAATTCCCTGAAGCTCGCCGCCAGCGCCCAGCTCCGCAACATGGCAACGCTCGGCGGCAACGTGATGCAGCGGACGCGTTGCAGTTATTTTCGCGACGTCTCCTACGAGAATTGCAACAAGCGCAATCCCGGCTCCGGCTGCGCCGCCATGGACGGCGTCAACCGCATGCATGCCGTGCTCGGCACGTCCGATCAGTGCATTGCGACCTATCCCGGCGATTTCGCGCAGGCGTTGATCGCCCTCGATGCCGTGGTCGAGATCACGGGCAGGGCCGGTACGCGCAGCATACCGTTCGCGGAGCTGCACAAGGCGCCGGGGAACTCCCCCGACATCGAGACCACGCTTCGGCCCGGCGAGCTGATTTCGGCCTTCTCGATCCAGGGCCGCTGGCCTCGTTCGGTGTATCTCAAGGCGCGCGACCGGCAATCCTATGAGTTCGCACTGTCCTCGGCTGCGATCGCGCTCGACGTGCAGGACGGCACGATCCGGGATGCGCGCGTCGGGCTCGGCGGCGTCGCCACCATGCCCTGGCGGGCGCGCGAGGCGGAGGCGCTGCTGAAGGGACAAAAGTTCGACGAAGCTCTGGCGCAACGCGTCGCTGATGCCGCTTTTGCAGACGCCCGCGGCCGCCGGCACAACAGCTTCAAGATCGCGCTCGGCAAGCGCGTGGTGGCGCGCGCGCTCCAGCAGGCCGTAACGATGGAGATCTGATCATGACCGCTGCAGCTCCTTCGCCCAAGGCGAATATGGGCCAGCCCGTGCCGCGCTATGATGCGGCTGCAAAGGTCACGGGGCGGGCGACCTACGCCTCCGACATGCCGCTGGACAATCCGGCCTACGCATTCCTGGTCACCAGTGCGATTGCCAAGGGCCGCATCGACCGTTTCGATCTCGATGACGCCAAGCGCGTCCGCGGCGTGATCGAGATCGTCACCCACGAGAACGCCCCGAAGCTGAAGGAGTCGAAGCTGTTCAGCAATGGCGGCTATGCCGGGACCACGATCCAGCCGCTGAAGTCGGCCGACATCGCCCATGACGGCCAGATCATCGCTGTCATTGTCGCGGAGAGTTACGAGGCCGCGCGCGAAGCCGCCAATCGTGTCAAGGTCAGCTACACCGCCACCGCGCCCAGCGCGAGCTTCGACTCGCCGGGAACGACCACGGCCGCCGCCAAGGGCCAGAACGCGCAGTTCAAGGAAGACCCCGCGGTCGGCGATTTCGCCAAGGCATTCGATGCGGCCGAGGTCAAGCTGACCGCCGCCTACGACACGCCGACGCAGCACCACAATCCGATGGAGCTGTTTTCGACGAGCTGCGCCTGGATGGGCGACAATCTCGTCATCTACGAAGGCAGCCAATTCGTCTATGGCTTGAAGAACGGCGTCGCCGAGCAGCTCGGCATCGACGCCGACAAGGTGCGCGTGGTCAATCCCTATGTCGGCGGCGGCTTTGGTTCGCGCGGTTCGATGACGCCGCGGACCGCCATCATCGCCGGCATCGCCAAGCGCCTGGGCCGCCCGATCAAGCTGGTCCCGACCCGCGATCAGGGTTTCACCATTACGACCCACCGTGCCGAGACGCGCCAGGAGATCAAGCTTGGCGCAAACCGGGATGGCAAGCTGCTGGCTTTGAGGCATGAGGGCGCCGAGGTCTCCTCGCGCGCCGACGCCTATTGCGTCGGCGGCACCAAGACGACGACGCGGCTCTATGCCTGCCCGAACGTCGACAGCCTGGTGTCGATCGTGCGTGCCGACCGCAACACGCCGGGCTTCATGCGCTCGCCGCCGGAGGTGCCGTATCTGTTTGCGCTGGAGAGCGCGATCGACGAGCTCGCGGTCAAGCTGAACATGGATCCGGTCGAGCTTCGGCGCATCAACGACACCACCAACGAGCCGATCGGCGGCAAGCCCTACACCTCGCGCTCGCTGATGGCGTGCTTCGACGAGGCCGCCAAGGCCTTCGGCTGGGCGCAGCGCTCGCCGCAGCCGAAATCGATGTCGGAAGGCGACTGGCTGATCGGCTATGGCTGTGCGGCAACCTGCTATCCGACGCAGATGGGACCGTCGGCCGCGCGCGTGCGCCTTCAGCGCGACGGCCGGACCCGGGTCGAGATCGCCGGCCACGAGATCGGCACCGGCGCCTATACGGTCATCGCCCAGACCGCGGCCGAGCGCCTCGGCGTGCCCCTCGAGAAGGTCGCGGTCTTCATGGGCGACAGCGATCTGCCGCCGGCGCCGGTTGCCGGCGGCTCGAACTCGACCGCGAGCACCTGCTCGGCGGTGATGATGGTGTGCGATCAGATTCGCCAGCGCCTGTTCAAGGCCGCGATGCCGGCTCAAAGCCTGACCGACCGGGCCAAGGAGACCGTGGGTCTCGGCCAGACACCCGCCACGCAAGCGGCGAAGGGCGATCGTCCGCTCGACATCGAGAAGGCCTTCGATGCGCTCGGTGTCGGCGTCGTCGAGGAATATGGCGAGTGGAAGCCGGAAGGCGCGCCGCTGGATTCCTTCCGCGCCATGCACAACGGGCAGGTTCGGCTCGTTGGTGGACACGCCATGAAAGACCAGATCGCCTATGCATTCGGCGCCGAGTTCGTCGAGGTCCGTGTCAATCGCTTCACCCACGAAATCCGCTGTCCTCGCCTCGTCGGTGCGTTTGCGGCTGGCAGGATCATGAATCCGCGCACGGCGCGCAGCCAGCTGATGGGCGGACTGATCTGGGGCATGTCCTCGGCACTGCTCGAGGCCACCGAAATCGACGAGCGCAATGCGCGCTACGTCAACGACAATCTTGCCGACTACCTCGTGCCCGTGAATGCGGACGTCGCCGGCGTCGAGGTCGTTTTGCTCTCCGAGCAGGATGACCGCATCAATCCGGTCGGCGTGAAGGGCCTCGGCGAGCTCGCCAATGTCGGCACCAATGCCGCGATCTGCAACGCGATCCACCATGCCACCGGCCAGCGCATCCGCAAGCTCCCGGTTCGGCTGGAAAATATCGAGGTGTGAGGGGTGGAAACCGCACCCGCGTTGCGCTAGACACCTTCCGCCTCAAACGGAAGGTGCCTTATGCAGCGTTTCCAGCGCGCGCTCCTCACCCTGATGTCGGCACTCGCGATCACGGTGATCGCGGGCGTGTCGCATTTCGTTTCCACCACGGCCTCGGCCCAGACCGCAGGAAAGACCATGACCACAGCTTCAGGCTTGCAGATCATCGATTCCACCGTCGGCACCGGTGCCTCGCCGCAGCCCGGCCAGATCTGCGTGATGCACTATACCGGCTGGCTCTATGAGAACGGTCAGAAGGGCAAGAAATTCGATAGCTCCGTCGATCGCAAGGAGCCGTTCGAATTCCCGATCGGCAAGGGCCGTGTCATCGCCGGCTGGGACGAGGGCGTGGCCTCGATGAAGGTCGGCGGCAAGCGCACGCTGATCATCCCGCCGCAGCTCGGCTACGGCGCCCGCGGCGCCGGCGGCGTGATCCCGCCGAATGCGACGCTGATGTTCGACGTCGAATTGCTAGCGGTGAAGTGACGCGTAGCGCCGTCACGAGAGAGCTACCAAATAAAAGACCGGCCTTTCGGCCGGTCTTTCGCTTTCAGTCCTGCGCGCGCTATTCCGTCGCGCGCTTTGCCCCGGCCGCCGCGCGATCGATCGCGTCCTTTGCGGCGTCCTTGGCATCGCCCATGGCCTGCTGGCCCTTGCCCTTCACTTCCTGGACCACGCCTTCGCCCTTCATGCGTTCGGAACCGGTGGCTTCACCGATGCCCTGCTTGGCCTTGCCGATCGCTTCGTTGGCGTTACCCTTGATCTTGTCGGTCGTGCTACCCATGAAACTCTCCATCCATTTTGCTCGCAAAGACAACGTCCCGCAGCTACGAGGGTTCCGATTTTGGCATGGCTCGCGAGTGCGGCTTCGGGTTAGGTTGCCGCGCACGGAACCAACAGAAAGCAAGTCCCATGACCGGCCATGACCATTCGCATTCCCACCATGACCACGATCACGACGATCGCTGGAAACATGACGGCGTGCGCGTCATTCCCGGCAACCAGCTCGATACCAACGTGCCGTCGACGGCAGGCATGGACCGCGCGGCCGCGATCAATTTCGCGCGCGTCGGCGCCCAGAAATTGTGGGCCGGCACCGTCAGCATCAAGCCGGATGCCAAGACCGGTGCACACCACCACGGCCATCTCGAAAGCGTCATCTATGTCGTGAAGGGCAAGGCGCGGATGCGCTGGGGCGAGAGCCTGCAATTCACCGCCGAGGCCGGCCCCGGCGATTTCATCTTCGTGCCGCCTTACGTGCCGCATCAGGAGATCAACGCCAGCCCGGACGAGGTGCTGGAATGCGTGCTGGTGCGCAGTGACGGCGAGGCGGTGGCGATCAACCTCGACATCGAGCCGGTCGAGAAGCCCGAGACCGTGCTGTGGGTTGACCCCATCCACCGGGATCCGAACGAGAAGAAGTAAGACCGCCCTGCCGTGGGAGGCGCGATCGTCTCCGGGGGGTGAAAAAATATTCGGAAGCCCTGTCGGGTGGGCCCCCCGGCAGTCCGTCCTTGGGCAGAACCCGCCCAAGGAGCTTCTGATGCCCAGGATGATCTTCCTCAATCTTCCCGTGACCGACCTCAAACGTGCGACCGCCTTCTATGAGGCGGTCGGCGCGACCCGGAACCCGCAATTCAGCGATGACACGGCGAGCTGCATGGTCTTTTCCGAGGCCATCTACGTGATGCTGGCGACCCACGACAAATTCCGCCAGTTCACGCCGAAGCCGATCGCAGATGCCAAGACCTCGAACCAGGCGCTGTTCTGCCTGTCCGCCGACACCCGCGACGAGGTCGACGCGATTGTCGGCAAGGCAGAGGCGGCGGGCGGGGTGGCCGATCCCAGCCCGAAGGACGAATACAGCTTCATGTACGGCCGCAGCTTCGAGGATCCGGATGGCCACATGTGGGGTGTGAACTGGCTGGACATGGCGGCTGTCCCTCCGCAGCCCGCCATGGCGAATGCCTGATCGCAGTCCGTCGAACGCTAAACCAACGAGGAGCATTCACGATGTCCAAGGTCGTACCCTGCATGTGGTTCAACGGCGATGCAGAGGAAGCCGCAAAGTTCTACGTTTCGCTCGTGCCGAATTCGGCGATCACGCACGTTCAGCGCAATGTTTCGGACGGCCCCTCCGGCAAGGAAGGCTCCGTGCTTGTCGTCGAGTTCACGGTCGCCGGTCAGCCGCTGGTCGCGCTCAATGGCGGGATGAAGATGGAATATACCCACGCCATCTCGCTGATGATCCATTGCGACGACCAGGCCCAGGTCGACAGCGTCTGGAATGCGTTCCTCGCCGATGGCGGCAAGGAAGAGCAATGCGGCTGGCTCCGGGATCGTTGGGGCGTGGCCTGGCAGGTCGTGCCGAAGGTGATATTCGAATTCCTGTCGAGCCCGGACAGGGCAGCGGCCGCGCGCGCGATGCAGGCGATGATGAAGATGGTGAAGCTGGATGTCGACGCGCTGCGCCGCGCGTTCGAGGGCAAGTCGGCGGCGTGACGACGACACAGGTGCCGTAGGGTGGGCAAAGGCGCTCTTGCGCCGTGCCCACGATCCGTCTCCAGTTGAGAGAGGTGGTGGGCACGCTTCGCTTTGCCCACCCTACGAAGCTGCCTCAGTAATTGATCCGCAGCCCCACGCCGCCGTGGATGGTATTGCCGACCGGCTGCGGACCCAGAGTGCCGTTGGCGAAGAGGTCTACGACCCAGCCCTTCTGCACGCGGAAGCCGAGCCGGCCGCCATATTCGAACCAGCCCTGGTTGCCCATGGTCGGCACCACCACGCCGTCGCCCGTCACGGTGGCGACGATTCCGCTGTGGCTCGCAAACGACTGCACCCAGCCGCCATTGATGTTGGTCTCGACGTTGCTGCCGAACAGATGCGTCCACTGGCCGCCGATCTTGACCAGGCTGGTGCGGTCGGTGCCGGTCGCGATGGTGGCGTCGAACGGGTTGAAGGCCACGGCATTGTCGCTATAGCCGGACACGCGCTGCCAGAGCTGCCAGACTTCGATCGAAGCCGCGACCTCGTCGCGCGGCGAGAGGCGGCTTATCCAGCCGGCGCGGCCGTAGACCGCGTAGTTCGAAGCGTTGGTCGAGCTCGTCACGCTCACCGGGCCGAGGCTGGTGTTGTAGCTGCGAGTGTAGCGCGCCTTCTCCCAGGGCGTCAGGATCGTTCCGACGTCGAAGAACGGACGTGACGATCCCCAGTCGGTGAAGTCGTAGCGGAGCGCAAAGGCGCCGATCGGCGCGCTCGTGATCTTGTAGCCGCCCTCGTTGTAGTGCGTGTAGGCGATGCCGGCGAGCAGCGACAGATTGTTGGTGAGCTCCTTGCGGCCGTGGATGCCGGCCGAGAACGAGCCGGCCGAGCCGAACGCGCTGATGCAGTCGCTGCAATTGATCTGCTCGTTGACGCCGAGCAGGACCGTGCCGAGCACCCGGTTGGTGATCATCTGGTTGAAGCGCTGGCCCGCGAGGCCGCCGATCGAATTGCCGCCGGAATCGGCGCCGGTCGGTGTCGGGCTCGGCGACGGATATGGACTCGGCGACGGCGAAGGATAGGGGCTCGGCGAAGGGGAGGGTGAGGGCGACGGAGAATATGTCGGCGTCGGAGACGGTGAATAGGTCGGGTAGGGCGTCGGCTCGCCGCATCCGATTTCGCAGGTCGCTTGAGCTGCGGCGGGACGAATGTCGAGCGCGACAAACGCAAGTGCAGCGGCCACGGTCAGCAGGCCGGTGAGGGCGAAGAGCCGAAAATTGAGCGGCGCCATCGTCAGCGCCCGCACAGCATGCCGTCGTCCTGGACGGCGGGCGTGATGGTCGGCGAGGCGCCGGCATACTGGTTCACCGCGCATAGCCCGGCACTTGCGGCGCAGTTGGCGGCGAAGGTCCAGGGCGGCGTGTTGGTCTTGGTGATGCTGACCTTGCCGCCGGTCGATGTAATGATTGCGGTGTCGCCCGGCTGGGTGAGCTGCACGCATTGTGAGCTCGTCGTGCAAACGCTCGCCGCGCCGTCCTGAAGCACGACGACGGAGCGTCCCCGCTGCGAGAGGATGTCGAGCGTGGTGCCCCGCACGCCGATGGTCGCAAGCGGCGTCGTGATCTTGTAGGCGGTCTTCTCGGAATGTCCGGTGACGAAACGGAATGCGCCTGTTGTCATGCGGATCGCGACGTCGCGATAGCTGTGCTCGTCGTTGAAGACGGTGCGGTCGAGCTTGAGCGTGGCGCTGGGGCCGAGCGACAGATTGGTGCTGTCGGCCATCACGAAGCGCGCGGCACTGTCGGCCCCGGTGCGCACGGTCTCGTCGCGCAGCATGCTGTCGCCGACGCTGATTGGCGTGGTGGCCGCGGCCACGCGCACCACTTCGTTCTGGATCACGACGGCTTCACCGACACGCGTCTGCGCCAGCGCAGCAGGCGCCGCGCACAATGCGGTCGACAACAGGGCGGGAAAAAGCCAGAAACGCAAATTCATTTCACAACCGATCGATGTGCCCCTGATCGTACCGGATCGCGCGCGCTTCTGATGTGGCGAAATTATCACAAGTGGCGCGGGACGTGCGTTATGCTTAGTGACAGTCGCGGCGGAATGCGTTCAATGAAAACCGCGATCCTTATTTTTGTCCGCGGTGACGCAAATTTGCCACGCAAAACATCCCCACAGCAGCCGCTTGATCGGTCTGCAGTTCCGAGATTGTCGCGAAGCGCAGTGATTGCTGTCGCTATTTTCCTAGCTGCCCATCTCGCGCTGCTGATCGGACTGACGACGCCGGAGAAGTTCGTCTTCGACGAGGTGCACTACGTGCCGGCGGCGCGGCAGATGCTGGCACCGGCGATGTCGCAGCCGATGCTCAATCCGATGCATCCGCCGCTGGCCAAGGAGCTGATCGCGGCGTCGATCGCGACCTTCGGCGACAACGCGCTCGGCTGGCGCTATCCTGCGACATTGTTCGGCGCACTCGCCATCGTCGCAATCTATCTGTGCGGCCTCGCGCTGTTCGCAGCGCAAGGGCCGGCGATCGCCGCCGCGCTGATCGCGGCCTTCAATCAGATGCTCTACGTGCAGGCGCGCATCGCCATGCTCGACATCTTTGCGCTCGGCTTCGGTCTGCTCGCGACCGCCGCCTTCATGCATGGCTTTCGCAGGGAGCGACCGCATGCACTGTTCGCATTCGCGGGCGCTCTGTTCGGTCTTGCCGCAGCCTGCAAATGGAGCGGCCTGTTTCCGCTCGGCGTCTGCATCCTCATCGTCGCGGTGATCCGCCTGATGCAGGGCTGGCGCACGCTGTTCGCCGACGCGAAGCCGGACGACTGGTATCGGCCGGACCTCTGGCCCGGCTTGAGGCTGCACCACGTCGCGCTCTGCTTCGCCGTCTTGCCAGGCATAGCCTATCTGGCGGGTTTCGTTCCGCTCTACGGCGTGTCGTTGCCGGATCTGATCGAGGCGCAGCGCCGGATTTTCGCCGACAACACCACGACCGCGATCGCCGGACACACCTATATGAGCGCATGGCCATCCTGGCCGCTGCTCGCGCGCCCGGTGTGGTTCCTGTTCGACAAGACGGGGGAGGACAACGTCTCCGCAATCGTCTTCCTCGGCAATCCGCTGGTGTTGTGGCCGGCTCTGCTCGCACTCGCGCTCGTGCTGCGCGATTTCATCGTGCTGCGCCGGTGGGATGCGTTCCTGATCGCGGCGTTCTATTTCGGTCCCTGGCTTGCATGGGCATTGCTGCCGCGTACGCTCGGGTTCATCTACTACTATATGCCGGCCGCCACCGCGGCGTCGCTCGCGCTGGTCTATGTGCTGCGCCGGGACGGCCTGCCGCGCTGGCTGCTGTGGGCCTATGTCGGTGTCGCCGCGATCGGCTTTGCGGTCATGCTGCCGATCTCTGCGGCCTTCATCGGCACGTCGATGCGGAGCTTCGGCCGGCTGATGCTGTTCCAGAGCTGGATATGACATCGCCGCCTGCCGGGGCGGCAGGCGGCGTATGGATCAGTGAGAGATCACTTCGATGCGGTCTTGGTGTCCATGTTCACGACCTGGACGCGGCGGTTGACCGGGTCGGCACCGTTTGCAGTGTCCTTCAGCTTGGTCTCGCCGTAGCCGACGGTGACCAGATCGGTGGCGTTGAGGCCGTAGTTCTGCACCAGGTACTTCTTGATGGTGTCGGCGCGCCGTTCGGAGAGCCCTTGATTGTACTCTTCGCCGCCGGTCGCATCGGTGTGGCCGGCGACCACGAAGGTCGAGCCCTTGAGCGCCGGATCGGACAGGGCTTTGCCGAGCGCCTGCACCGAGGTCATCGAGGTCTTGGCGATATCGGCCGAGTTGTAGTCGAACTGAATCTCCAGGTCGATCTTCGGCTTGGTCGCGGCGAGTTCGGCGATCTGCTCGCGCTCGCCCGTCGAGAGCGACCGGGTCGAGCGGTTGCGTACCGTATTCAGGAATGTCGATTCCTTGGCCTGCACCGCCGGATCGGTCTGCGGACCGGCGGACAGGCCGCGGGTCGCCGGCTTCGGCTTCAGTGCATCCAGGATCTGGCCTGTGGAGACATTGTTGTCACCGGCCAAAGCCAGGCCCGCCGTCATCGACAGCGCGGCGGAGAGAGTTATCGCCTTCAGTCCAAAGAACTTATCAAAATGGGTCATTGTCGTATCCTCGTTGTTACGCCTGATAGCGATTTGATGCTGCGAGCATAGGGCGGGTTCAAACGCCCTGATGTGATCTTGGTCACTGTGGCGACAGCGCTCTCAGGCTCATTTTCGGGTGTTTCTCCGCGTCCCGGGCGGTGAACCGGCGCGTCTCGCGGCTGCTCCGCGGGTGGGGCCGATGGTCCCAATAGCAGTGGTCGCATCCTCCGCCGCGTGGGTTCAAACGGCGGCAATCCCCGTGTGATTGAAATCACGAGCAGCCTCATTCCCTCCGTGCCGGTGGGGAGGTGGCTGGCCAAAGGTTCCGGCGCCGGCGAGGGCCGGCAGGCGTGCGGGAAACCTTTGCACACCGATCGTCGCAAAGCCGTCGCCGCACGGCCCGGCCGCGAACAAGAAATCGGCCAGATGCGCGCCTAGCAGGATTTGCCCCCGCCAATTGCCGAATGAAGGAGCCGAGTTCCGTCCAGTGCCGAGGCCAAGTGACTATCAGCGTGACTACTTCAATCGCAGCGGCCCGCCGGATCGAACAGTGTCCCTGAGCTCAATGCCCATCTATATCGGTGCGGCCATGATCGCGGTGGCGATCCTGCTGTCGACCCTGATCACGGGGCTGACCTCCCGCTATGTCGGGCTCGAAGCGCCGACCGAGGAGAACGTGTGGCTGGTCGACCGCCTCACCGGCAACGTCTATCGCTGCCAGGCGGAGGGGCGCGGCAAGGCCCTGTGCGAGCCGGATGTCGCCACCGGAAGCCTCGGGGACCGGCCCAAGA
Source organism: Bradyrhizobium sp. WSM2793 (assembly GCF_000379585.1). Lineage (NCBI taxonomy): Bacteria > Pseudomonadati > Pseudomonadota > Alphaproteobacteria > Hyphomicrobiales > Nitrobacteraceae > Bradyrhizobium > Bradyrhizobium sp. WSM2793. The sequence continues at coordinate 93,778 of NZ_KB902846.1, forward strand.
CCCCGAAGGATGGCCGCTAGGCCCTCCGCCTTCGCACCGCAGCAAGAAAATTGTCTTCTCCGCGAAACGTCAGCGCGAGAGAATACGTAATTGCGAAGGCCGGCATGACGCCGGTTTTGTTTTACGGAGGAGACTTTTCGATGAAGATCTTGCTCACGTTTGCGGCCTTTGTCGCGTTCACCCTTTCGCTGTCCCCCGCGTCCGCCGCGATGATGGCGTGCACCAAGGACAACATGATGAAGTCAGCAGCCATGATGGGCGGTACGCCTGACACGCCGGCCAAGATGGCGGCGAACAAGGAAATGGCCATGGCCAACACGGACATGAGCAACGGCAAGATGAAGAGCGCCTGCATGCACTACATGAAGTCGCAGAAGGCTATGACGATGAAGTAGGCGCGAGGCGCCCCGCATCCGGCCGCGCTGTCAGCAGATGGCAGCGCGGTTTTTTTGACTGCTGCCTCGAGGTCTTCTTTTTCTTCTTCTTTTTCTTGGCGCGAATCCCGCTACATTCCTCCCCGCAATGTCACGCGCGCCCAAACCGCTCCACCTCACCACGACACAGGCCCGGCAGATCTGGCTGCATGCCCAGCGGCTGGATGAGCGCGCTCCGTTCGGCGAGGGAGCGCAGGCCGTCGCGGACGCGGTCGCTCATCTCGGCTATGTGCAGATCGACACCATCAACGTGATCGAGCGCTGCCATCACCACATCCTGTTCAGCCGTATCCCGTCCTATCGCCGCGCCGATCTGCGCCACGCCCAGAGCGTCGACAGAAGCGTGTTCGAGTATTGGACGCACGCGCTTTCCTACGTACCCGCCGGCGACTTCCGCTTCTTCCTGCCGGCGATGCGCGAGCACCGCCGCGAAGGGCACAAATGGTTCGCTTCGGTGAAGCCCGCCGACACGCGCAAGGTGATGCGGCTGGTGCGCGCCGGGCCGCTGACGATCCGCGATATCGAGGACGACGTGCTCACCGAGAAGGAGCATCTGTGGCAGAGCCGCAAGCCCTCGAAGCGGGCCTTGCAGCTCGCCTTCTATACCGGCGCCGTGACCATCAGCGAGCGGCAGGGCATGCTCAAGACTTATGAGCTGATGACGCGGCATTTCGGCTGGGACACACTGCCGAGGCCAGCCTCAGCCAGGGAGATTACGACCTATCTGCTCGATCGCGCGCTGCGGTCGCAGGGCGTGGTGAGCCTGGATTCGATCTGCCACCTCGACGCGCCGCGCAAGAAGGCGGTGGCCGGCCTGATCGCCTCCCGCGTCCGCCGCGGCGAGCTCGTGCCTGTTGCGATCGACGGCGCCGGCAAGCAGGAGCATTGGGCAGCGCCCGCCGCGCTGGAGGTGAACGGCGAGGCGGTCCCGCCTGATCTCGTCCACATCCTCTCGCCGTTTGATCCCCTGATCATCCAGCGCAAACGCACCAGTCTCATCTTCGGCTACAACCACCTGTTCGAGGCCTATGTGCCGAAGGCCAAACGCAAGCTCGGCTATTTTGCGCTACCCGTACTGGTCGGCGATGAGATCGTCGCCGCGCTTGATCTGAAGACCGACCGGCAGGCGAAGAAGCTGCTGATGCAGAAATGGACCTGGGTCGGGCAGGGCAAGAAGACGGTGGGGCGCAAGGAGCTCAAGCGCGTGATCGAGGAGGAGCTTGATCGCTTCGAGCGGTTTCAATTGGCGGAGTGAAGGCTGATTGCCACGGCGTCGGTCTCGTAGGGTGGGCAAAGCGTAGCGTGCCCACCTCTGCCTATTTGATGAGAAGACGTGGGCACGGCGCTAGGGCGCCTTTGCCCACCCTACGAGAGCGTGCGTCGTGGCGAGCCGATCGATCCAGACGCCGAACGCAATCCCCGCCGCATACGCCACCAGATTCCACAGCGAGAAGATGCGCCCGAGCAGCAGTGCGCCGGCCGTGGTCAGCCGGAATGCATCGAGCCATGGCGTATGCACCAGTCGGGAAAATTCCACGACGACCGCGATGATCACGGCGGTCGCCGCAATCTGAGTCCGGGTGAGCCGGGGCAGCAAAACCCCGACCAGCAGAAACACCATCGTCGCCCACAACAGCGAGCCGCCATACTTCACGACGAAGGCGGGCAGGCCGAGCGGAAAGCCGTACCAGCGCAGCGACAGCCCGCAGACGATCACCGCGAGCGCGAGGGCGGCGCGGATCAGCGATGTCCGTAACAGCGCAACAGGTTTATCCGGCTGCGTCCCGTGCATTGCTCGCTCCATTGACTCTTTGGCCGCGATGCTGAAAACCGCAACCAGCCCATAAAAGCAACAACCCTGGGGGAAGCCATGAGCCAGACCACGACCTATGCCGGTTCCGCCGGCGGCGCCAAGGATTTCAACAAGTCGGAAATCGAGACCTCGACGATCCGCGCTATCTCCTGGCGCCTGATTCCGTTCCTGGTGCTGGCCTACTTCTTCTCCTATCTCGACCGCGTCAATCTCGGCTTCGCTGCGCTGACCATGAATGCGGAGCTGAAGTTCACGCCGCTGATCTTTTCCTGGGGTGCCGGCATCTTCTTCTTCGGCTATTTCATCTTCGAGGTCCCGAGCAATCTCGCGCTGGAGAAGTTCGGCGCCAGTCGCTGGATCGCCCGCATCATGGTGACCTGGGGCATCATCTCCGCCCTGATGGCGCTCGTCAGCGGCGTCACGAGCTTCTATGTCCTGCGCTTCCTGCTCGGCGTCGCCGAGGCCGGCTTCTTCCCCGGCATCATCCTGTATCTCACCTATTGGTATCCGGCCGAATATCGCGCCCGTTTCCTTGCGGCCTTCGCCATCGCGGTGCCGGTGTCGACCGTGATCGGTGCGCCGATTTCGGGCCTGTTGCTCGGGCTCGACGGTGCGATGGGCCTCAAGGGCTGGCAGTGGCTCTTCATCATCGAGGGCATCCCCTCGGTGCTGCTCGGCATCGTCACCTGGTTCTATCTCACCGACAAGCCGGAGAAGGCGGATTGGCTGTCGACCGAGCAGAAGGCGTGGCTGAAGGCGAAGCTCGATTCGGAAATCGCCGCCAAGCAGGCGGTGAAGCATTTCTCGCTCGGCGAGGCGCTGTCCTCGCCCAAGGTGATCGCGCTCAGCCTGATCTATTTCGGCTTCGTCGGCGCGCTCTACGGCATGCAGTTCTGGCTGCCGCAGATCGTCAAGGCGTTCGGGCTGACCAACGCGCAGACCGGCTTCGTCACCGCGATCCCGTATCTGTTCGGCACCATCGCCATGATCCTGTGGGCGCGGCATTCGGATGCCACGCGTGAGCGCGTGAAGCATGTCGGCGCGCCGTTGCTGCTCACTGCCGTCGCGCTCGCCGTCTCCAGCTACCTCACCGATCCCACCATGACGATGGTGGTGCTGACGGTGGCCGCGATCGGCGTGTTCTGCTGCTTCGGTGTGTTCTGGACGCTGCCGACCGCCTGGCTCTCCGGCACCGCGGCCGCCGGCGCCATCGCCCTGATCAACTCGATCGGCAATCTCGCCGGCTTCGGCGGGCCCTATTTGATCGGCTGGGTCAAGGAAGCCACGGGCCAGACCTCAACCGGCCTGCTCGTGCTCGCCGTGTTGCCCCTGATCGCCGGCATCCTGGTGTTCGTCGGCGGCCACGACAGCAAGCATGAGTTCGCCGAACAGCGGTAGAGCCGAGCCACCGGTCCCGTAGGGTGGGCAAAGCGAAGCGTGCCCCACGGATAATTCGTGGGCACGGCGCTAGCGCGCCGTTGCCCACCCTACAGCATCTGGGCTGAGGACCGCTCCGCTCCATCGGGCTCAAGTCTGCCGTCTAACCCTACGATTGGCACGCCGAACAGCAGTTTCCCGGTTCCTCACCACCTCTTAACGATCACGCATTCCTGATGACTGACGATTATTGACTTTTATCAGTGATTAGTCGACATTCCTCTCATTCGAGATGCAGGAGTGTCCTTCGATGTTCGTCCGGTCGGTTTTGTCGAGCTATTCCAGGCTGTTGGCAGGTGTGTCGTTAGCGCTGATGGCGGCTAGCCTTGCCGGGTGCAATGACACCGTCGCCGAGAAAGCCGAGCCGCCGCGGCCGGTTCTGGTCGCAACCGCCCATTATGATGCCGAGACGCCGGAGCGCAGCTTCGTCGGCACCATCCGGCCCCGGATCGAGAGCGACCTCGGCTTCCGCGTTGCCGGCAAGGTCGCCAAGCGCCTCGTGGAGGTCGGCCAGACCGTTGAAATCGGCCAGCCGCTCGCCACGCTTGATGAGGTCGACCTGAAGCTCCAGGCCGAGCAATCCGTCGCCGAGCAGACCGCCGCGACCGGCGTGCTGGCCCAGGCCGCCGCGGCCGAGCAGCGTGCCAAGGATCTGAAGGCCAAGGGCTGGACCACCGACGCCCAGCTGGATTCGAGCCGGGCATCTGCCGATGAGGCCCGTGCGCGCCTCGATCGTGCGGTCCGCTCGGTCGAGCTGACCAAGAATTCCCTTTCCTACGCGACGCTCGTTGCCGACGCCCGAGGCGTCGTCACTGCAACGCTGATCGAGCCCGGCCAGGTGGTCTCCGCGGGCCAGGCTTCGATCCGTGTCGCCCGCTTTGCCGAAAAGGAAGCGGTCGTCGCGATCCCTGAGACGCTGGTCGGACGCGCCAAGTCGGGCGTCGCCAGCGTCACCCTTTGGTCCGAGCCGGACAAGAAGTATACGGCCAAGCTGCGCGAGATCGCGCCGACGGCCGATCCGGCCACGCGTACTTATCTTGCAAAGTTCTCGCTGCCGGAGGCCGACGACAAGGTCGCGCTCGGCATGACCGCGACGCTGACGCTGTCGGACGCCGCGACCGAGCGCGTTGCGCGGCTGCCGCTGTCGGCGCTGTTCAATGAAGGCGGCAAGCCGTCCTTCTACGTCGTCGACGACAACGGTGCGCTCACGCTGAAGCCGGTGGCAGTGAAGTCCTACGAGAGCAACGACGTCGTCATCACCGGCGGTGTGGAAGAGGGCGCCAAGATCGTCGCGCTCGGTGTGCAGAAGCTCGATCCGGCCCAGCGGGTGCGGGTTGTCTCGTCGCTGTCTTTCTAGTTCCTGTCATTCCGGGTTCGCCCTGCGGGCGCCCCGGAATGACAGAAGAAGTCGAGTTACGTCGTGTGAGGTGAGTTTCGGCCTTTGTCCCTAAGCAGAGGCTGAAGCGGCGAAGCGATCCAGAATCTGCCCAGCCCCCTGGATTGCTTCGCTGCCTCGCGACGACGGCCTGAACAGAGTGGCTGTCGTTTTTGGCAATTGGATCGTCTTTTCGGAGAGAGCGATGAAGCGCTTCAACCTTTCGGCCTGGGCCGTCAGCCATCCGACGCTGGTTCTCTTCCTGATGATCGTGCTCGGCGTCGCCGGCTTCTTCTCCTATGAGAAGCTCGGCCGCGCCGAGGATCCGTTCTTCACGGTGAAGGTGGTCAACGTCTCCGTGATCTGGCCCGGCGCGACCGCGCAGGAGATGCAGACCCAGGTCGCCGATCCCATCGAGAAGAAGATCCAGGAGCTGCCCTATTTCGAGAAGGTGCAGACTTATTCCAAGCCCGCCTTCACCGCGCTCCAGGTCACCTTCCGCGACTCCACGCCGCCGAAGGACGTGCCTTACCTCTTCTATCTTCTGCGCAAGAAGCTGGTCGACGTGCAGGGCCAGCTGCCCTCCGGCATCCTCGGTCCCGTCGTCAATGACGAGTTCTCCGACGTCGATTCCATCCTCTACATGATGACCGGCGACGGCGCCGACTATGCCCAGCTCAAGAAGGTTTCGGAGGGATTCCGCCAGCGCCTCCTCAAGGTGCCCGGCGTGACCAAGGTCGACGTCTACGGCAACCAGGATGAGCGCATCTTCGTCGAGTTTTCCCACGCCAAGCTCGCCACCCTCGGCATCACCCCGCAGGCGCTGTTCGATTCGCTCGCCAAGCAGAACAACGTGACGCCGGCCGGCACGGTCGAAACCTCCTCGCAGCGCGTGCCGCTGCGCGTCACCGGTGCGCTCGACGGTGCCAAGGCTGTCGCCGAGACGCCGGTCGAGAGCAACGGCCGCGTGTTCCGCCTCGGTGACATCGCCACCGTCACCCATGGCTATGTCGATCCGCCCAGCTTCGTCGTGCGTCAGGAAGGCAAGGCCGCGATCGGCATCGGTGTCGTCACCGCCAAGGGTGCCAACATCCTCGAGCTCGGCAAGGAGGTCGAGAAGGCGACGGCCGAGTTCATGAAGGCGGTGCCGCAGGGCGTCGACGTCAAGCTGATTGCCGACCAGCCCAAGGTGGTCGAGCACGCCGTCGGCGAGTTCGTGCACTCCTTCATGGAAGCCCTCGTCATCGTGCTGTTCGTCTCGTTCCTGGCGCTCGGCTGGCGCACGGGCATCGTGGTCGCGCTGTCGGTGCCGCTGGTGCTCGGCATCGTCTTCGTCGTCATGAACATGATGTCGCTCGACCTGCACCGCATCACGCTGGGTGCGCTGATCATCGCGCTCGGCCTGCTCGTCGACGACGCCATCATCGCGGTCGAGATGATGGTGGTGAAGATGGAGCAGGGCTGGGACCGCATGCGCGCGGCGTCTTTTGCCTGGGAATCTACCGCGTTTCCGATGCTCACGGGAACGCTGGTCACGGCCGCTGGCTTCCTCCCCATCGGCTTTGCCAATTCCGCCGTCGGCGAATATGCCGGCAGCATCTTCTGGATCGTGGCGATCGCGCTCGTCGCCTCCTGGTTCGTGGCGGTGATCTTCACGCCCTATATCGGCGTCAAGCTGCTGCCGGAGATGAAGGCGCATCACAACCACGATCCGCACGCGGTCTACGAGACCCGCATGTACCGGGGCTTGCGCGCCATCGTGCAATGGTGCGTCAATCACCGCATCACCGTGGTGGTCGCGACTGTCGGCGTCTTCATCGCCTCGGTCGTCGGGTTCGGCCATGTCCAGCAGCAGTTCTTCCCGCTGTCGGAGCGGCCCGAGCTGTTCTTCCAGCTGCGCCTGCCTGAGGGCACCGCCTTCAACGTCACCGAAAAGGCGGTGAAGAAGGCCGAGACGCTGCTCAAGGACGACAAGGACATCGAGACCTATACGTCCTATGTCGGCCAGGGCTCGCCGCGCTTCTGGCTCGGCCTCAATCCGCAGCTGCCCAACGAGGCCTTTGCCGAGATCGTCATCGTTGCCAAGGGCGTTGAGGGGCGCGAGCGCGTCAAGGCCAAGATCGAGAACGCAGTTGCGGACGGCATGCTGTCCGAAGCGCGCGTCCGCGTTGACCGCTTCAACTTCGGCCCGCCGGTCGGCTTCCCCGTGCAGTTCCGCGTGATCGGCCCCGACGCCAACAAGGTGCGCGAGATCGCCTACCAGGTCCGCGACGTCATGCGGCAGAACAAGAGCGTCAAGGACGTCCAGCTCGACTGGAACGAGCAATCGCCCTACCTCAAGCTCGTCGTCGACCAGGACCGCGCCCGCGCCATGGGCCTGACCCCGCAGGACGTGTCGCAGGCGCTCGCGATGCTGATCTCGGGCTCGCAGGTCACGACTGTGCGCGACGGCATCGAGAAGGTCGGCGTGGTCGCCCGTGCGATCCCGTCCGAGCGTCTCGACCTCGGCGGCGTCGGTGATCTCACCATCACCTCGCGCAACGGCGTTGCCGTGCCGCTGCAGCAGATTGCCAAGATCGAGTATGCCCATGAGGAGCCGATCATGTGGCGGCGCAACCGCGACATGGCCATCACCGTGCGCTCCGACGTCGTCGACGGCGTGCAGGCGCCCGACGTCACGAGCCAGATCACGCCGAAGCTGAAGGCGATCAAGGACCACCTCGAGCCGGCCTACCGCATCGAGCCGGGCGGCGCGTTCGAGGAATCCGCCAAGGGCAACGCCTCGATCTTCGTCCTCTTCCCGCTGATGGTCATGGTGATGCTGACGCTGCTGATGATCCAGCTGCAGAGCTTCTCGCGCCTGATCCTTGTGTTCCTGACCGCGCCGCTCGGCATCGTCGGCGCCTCCTTCGGGCTCAACGTCGCCAACGCCCCGTTCGGCTTCGTGGCGCTGCTCGGCCTGATCGCGCTCGCCGGCATGATCATGCGCAACACGGTCATCCTGGTCGACCAGATCGAGACCGACGTCTCGCATGGCCTGACCCGGCGCGAGGCGATCGTGGAGGCCACCGTCCGCCGCGCCCGTCCGGTGGTGCTGACGGCGCTTGCGGCCATCCTCGCCATGATCCCGCTGTCGCGCTCGGCCTTCTGGGGCCCGATGGCGATCACGATCATGGGCGGTCTGTTCGTCGCGACCTTCCTGACGCTGCTGTACCTGCCGGGCCTCTACGCGCTGTGGTTCAGGAAGAGCCTGGACGAGGCGGGTACCCCCGAGCAACCTGCCGCGCCGCAGCATGGGAGCGATGACCAGCGCGCAATTCCGCTTGCCGAAGCGGCTGAATAGATGAGAAGACTGCTGACCAACGAGTCCTGACTGATGGCCCTTATTTCGGAACATATCGAAGTCGACACCCGGGATCGTATCCTCGAGGTGGCCGAGCGGCTGTTCCGCCAGATCGGCTACCAGAAGACGACGGTCGGGGACATCGCCAAGGAGCTCAGGATGAGCCCCGCCAATGTCTATCGCTTCTTCGAATCGAAGAAGGCGATCCATCAGGCGGTGGCGCAGGGCCTGATGGGCGAGGTCGAGCTCGAAGCGCAGCGGATCGTGGCGAGGCCCGGTCCAGTCAAGGAGCGATTCCGGGAACTGCTCACCACCATCCATCGCATGAACACCGAGCGCTATGTCGGCGACAACAAGCTGCACGAGATGGTCGCGATCGCGATGGAGGAGGACTGGGACGTCTGCGTCGCCCATATGGAGTGCATTGCCGGGGTGATCGGCCAGATGATCGCGCAAGGCGTTGCCTCCGGCGAGTTCGAGGCGCCGGACCTGCAGCTGGCCTCGCTGTGCGCCTGCACCGCGATGATACGCTTCTTCCACCCCCAGATGATCGCCCAGTGCGCCACCAAGCCGGGCCCGACCATCGACCAGATGATCGATTTCGTCATCGCGGGTCTGTCTCCGCGCCACTGACGGGGCGGCGGGTTTCCTCCTATAAGCTGCCTCTCTCATTCCGGGGCGCCTCGAAGAGGCGAACTATGGTGCGCACCTGAGAATCTCGAGATTCCGGGTTCGGTCCTCCGGGCCGCGCTTGCGCGGTCCCGTCCGGACCGCCCCGGAATGACGGAAAACGGAGAAGCAAGCGCGTGACCGACAAAGACCTGTACTTCTACGAGCCCTCCAAGGGCCACGGCCTCAAGCATGATCCCTTCAACGCCATCATCGCGCCGCGGCCGATCGGCTGGATCTCCTCGCGCGACACCAAGGGCCACGTCAATCTCGCGCCCTACAGCTTCTTCAATGCGTTCTGTTACGTGCCGCCGATCATCGGCTTCTCCTCCACCAACTGGAAGGACACGGTCGAGAACATCCAGCAGACCGGCGAGTTCGTCTGGAATCTCGCCACCATGGACCTCGCCAAACACATGAACGCGACCGCCGCGCATGTCGCCCCTGAGGTCGACGAGTTCGAGATCGCGGGCCTCACCGCCGTGCCCGGCAAGCTCGTCAACGTGCCGCGCGTGGCTGAGAGTCCCGTCGCCTTCGAGTGCAAGGTGTCCGACATCGTCCGCCTCAAGGGCCGACGGCAAGGAGGCCGACGCCTGGCTGACGCTGGGCGAGGTCGTCGCCGTCCACATCGACAAGGCCATGATCAAGGACGGGGTTTACCAAACCGCCGCCGCCCGCCCGATAGTCCGCGCCGGCCGCCGCGGCGATTATTTCGAGATCAAGCCGGAAAACATGTTCGAGATGGTGCGGCCGGATTGATCGGTCGCGCCCGTAGCCCGGATGGAGCGCAGCGTAATCCGGGATTCTCCCCGCGCGGATAGGCCTACCCGGATTGCGCTTCGCTCCATCCGGGCTACGATCCATCGCCATTTTTCCCCTCCCGGAACCGCCGTCGCACCCTGGCCGTTATGGTCCGGGGGCGCTTGGCCGCGTCAATGTCGCAGGCGAAGTCTTCACCGCCGCCGGCCGCTTTCCGCTAAAATGCCCGACACCGCGCCGATGCATGAGGTCAGCCATGAGCTTCCGCCGCGACAGAATCACAAAGCCGATCTTCTCCTGGGCCCGCGGCGTGCTGCCGGCGATGTCCGATACCGAACGCGAGGCGCTGGAGGCGGGCGATGTCTGGTGGGATGCCGATCTCTTCACCGGCAACCCGGATTGGTCGAAGCTGCTGAAGGTCCCGCAGGCCAGGCTGACCGAGGAGGAGCGGGCGTTCCTCAACGGACCCGTCGACGAGCTCTGCGCCATGCTCGATGAGTGGAAGATCTTCTGGGAATGGCGCGACCTGCCGCCGGATGTCTGGCACTTCGTCAAGCACGAAAAATTCTTCGGCATGATCATTCCGAAGGAGTTTGGCGGCCTCGGCTTCTCGCCCTATGCCCATTCGGAAGTGGTGCGCAAGATCTCGACCCGCTCGATCGCTGCTGCCGTCACAGTCATGGTGCCGAACTCGCTCGGGCCGGGCGAACTCCTGATGCGCTTCGGCACTCCGGAACAGCAGGCGCGCTGGCTGCCGCGCCTCGCCGACGGACGCGATATTCCCTGCTTCGGCCTCACCAGCCCGGAAGCCGGCTCCGACGCAGCTTCGATGGTCGACACCGGCATCATCTGCAAGGGCACCTTCGAGGACCGCGAGGTCGTCGGCCTCAGGCTCAACTGGCACAAGCGCTACATCACGCTAGGCCCTGTCGCGACGCTGCTCGGCCTCGCCTTCAAGGCCTATGATCCCGACCACCTCGTGGGCGACCGGGAGGAGCTCGGCATCACCGTGGCACTGATCCCGACCCATCTGCCCGGCGTCGAGATCGGCCATCGCCATCTGCCCTCGATGCAGGTGTTTCAGAACGGCCCGAACCGGGGCCGCGACGTCTTCATTCCACTCGACTACGTCATCGGCGGCAAGGAGCGGCTGGGGCAAGGCTGGAAGATGCTGATGACCGCGCTTGCCGCCGGCCGCGGCATCTCGCTGCCGTCACTCTCTGCTGCGGGGACCGCCTATGCTGCACGCACCACCGGCGCCTATGCCCGCATCCGCGAGCAGTTCGGCATCTCCATCTCGAAATTCGAGGGCGTCGAGGAGCCGCTCGCGCGCATCGTCGCGACCGCCTACCAGCTGGATGCGGCGCGGCGGCTGACCTGCGCGGCACTGAATGCCGGCGTTCATCCCGCCGTCATCTCCGGCATCATGAAGTTGCACGCCACCGAGCGAATGCGCACCGCGATCGACGACGCCATGGACATCCATGGCGGCAAGGCCGTGATCGACGGTCCGCAGAACTATCTCGGCAATCTGCACCGCGCCGTGCCGGTCGGGATCACGGTCGAGGGCGCCAACATCCTGACCCGCAATCTCATCGTGTTCGGGCAGGGCGCGATCCGCGCGCATCCCTACCTGCTCGACGAGATGAACGCGCTGGCCGATACCGATCGCGAGCGCGGGCTGACCGCGTTCGACAAGGCGTTCTGGAAACATGTCGGCCATAGCCTCCGCACCTTGTTCCGTGCCTTCGGCCGCAGCTGGACCTTCGGCGCCTTTGCGATGGCGCCGGATGCGGGCGATGCCACACCGTTCTATCGCCAGCTCTCGCGCTACTCCGCTGCGTTCGCGCTCTGCGCCGACATGGCATTGCTGACGCTGGGCGGCGCGCTCAAGCGCAAGGAGATGCTGTCGGCGCGTTTCGGCGACATTCTCTCCGAGCTTTATCTGCTGTCGGCCGCGTTAAAACGCTGGCAGGACGAGGGCCGGCAGAAGGAGGACTTTGCCGCGCTGGAATGGTGCATGGCGACCGGTTTCAAGACGATCGAGAACCGGCTGGCCGAAATCCTCGCCAATCTGCCCAACCGCTTTGTTGCCGGCTTCCTCAAGCTCGTCGTCCAGCCGTTCGGCGCCCGCGTGCTCGGCCCCTCCGACCGCGTCGTGCACCAATGCGCGGCCATCGTGCTGGAGCCGTCGGCGGCGCGCGAGCGCCTCACGCCGGATCTCGCCAATGTCGATGACGACGGCGGCTTTGCCCGGCTGGAGCGCGCGTTCGTGCTGGTCGCAAGTACCGATGCCATCGCCAAGCGCATGCGCGCCGCGCATATCCGCGACTGGAAGGATGCCGTCGCCAAGGGCGTGATCACGCAGGCCGAGGGCGAGCAACTGGCCGCGGCTCATGAAGCCGTCACAAAAGTAATCGAGGTCGACGATTTTGCGCCGGAGGCGCTGTCGCCGATTTACAAGAAAACCGTCAATGTGCATCAGTTCTTCCAGGAACTCGGTGAACAGAGGGCGGCGAGCTGATGGCACGACCGGTTTTCATCGTCGACGGCAGCCGAACGCCGTTCCTGAAGGCGCGCTCGGGGCCGGGGCCCTTCACGCCGGTCGATCTCGCCGTGCAATGCGGACGGCCGCTCTTGGCGCGCCAGCCGTTTTCGCCCGATAGCTTCGACCAGGTCATCCTCGGCTGCGTCAACGTGATTGCGGACGAGATGAACCCGGCCCGCGTTGCCGCGCTCCGGCTCGGCATGGGCGAGGACATGGTCGCCTTCACCGTGCAGATCAATTGCGGCTCCGGCATGCAGTCGATCGACACCGCCTACCGCTATATCCGCGAAGGTCATGCCGACATGATTTTGGCGGGAGGTACCGAGGCGCTGAGCCACGCGCCGCTGGTTTGGCCTAACTCCGGCGTGCGCTGGTTCGCCGGCCTTGCCACCGCCAAGGGTGTCGCCGCCAAGCTCGCGGCTGCCTTCAAGTTGCGCCCGCGCGATCTGAAGCCGATCATCGGGCTCGAGCGCGGGCTGACCGATCCCGTCACCGATCTGAACATGGGCCAGACCGCCGAGGTCGTCGGCCATCTCTTCGGCATTACGCGCGCGCAATCCGATGCCTATGCCGCCGAGAGCCACCGCCGGCTCGCCCAGGCGCAAAGTGCGGGCTTTCTCAAGGGTGAGGTTGAGACCGCGTTCTCCCGCGACGGAAAATTCTTCGACCATGACGACGGCGTGCGGCCGGACTCCACGGCGGAGACGCTGGCAAAGCTCCGGCCGGTATTCGAGCGCCCCTGGGGCCAGGTCACCGCCGGCAATTCCTCGCAGATCACCGACGGCGCCTCCTGGGTGATCCTCGCCTCCGACGCCGCGGTCGCAAAGCACAGGCTCACGCCGAAAGCCGCGATCGTCGACAGCCACTGGGCCGCGCTCGATCCCAGCATCATGGGCCTCGGTCCCGTGATGTCAGCGACGCCGCTGCTCCAACGCAACGGCCTCACCATCAAGGACGTCGAGACCTGGGAGCTCAACGAAGCCTTCGCGACCCAGGTGCTCGGCTGCTTGGCTGCCTGGAATGACGACAAGTTCTGCCGGGAGATTCTCAGGCTCGACGGCGCGGCCGGTGAGATCGACCGTGACAAGCTCAACGTCGATGGCGGCGCCATCTCGCTCGGCCATCCCGTCGGCACCTCCGGCAACCGCATCGTGCTGCATCTGGTCAACGCGATGAAGCGGCTCGGCACGCGGCGCGGAATTGCGACCGAATGCATCGGCGGCGGGCTCGGCGGCGCCATGCTGATCGAGGCGGTGTGACCATGGATTCCAAGATCATGACCGCGCTCGGCGACCGCGTGCTCGAACTCGGGCCCAAGCCCGCGACGGACAGTCCGTACAGGCACTTCAAGCTGACGCGCGATGAAGACGGCGTCGCCTGGCTGCTGTTCGACCGCGCTGATGCAAGCGCCAATACGCTGTCCTCGGAGGTGATGGAGGAGTTCGACGCCGTGCTCGCGGCGATCGAGACCGAACGCCCGGCCGGCCTAGTGATCCGCTCGGCAAAACCGTCCGGCTTTATCGCCGGCGCCGACGTCAACGAATTCCGCGGCGCTGATGATCCCGAGATGGTGGAGACGCGAATCCGCGCCGCGCACGCGGTGGTCGATCATCTGGAAGCCTTGAAGCTACCAACGGTCGCGGTCATCCACGGCTTCTGCCTCGGCGGCGGGCTCGAGGTTGCGCTGGCCTGCCAGTCGCGCATCGCCATCGACGGCGCACGCTTCGGCTTTCCGGAGGTGATGCTGGGCCTGCATCCCGGCCTCGGCGGCACCGCGCGGTTCACCGCGCTGGTCAATCCCGCCCAGTCGATGGCGCTGATGCTGACCGGCCGCACCATCGACGCGCGCCGCGCCAGATCGCTCGGCCTCGTCGATACCGTGACTCAAGAGCGCCATGTCCGGGGCGCGGTGAAGGACGCGCTGTTCGGCCGCCTGAAGCGGGCCAAGCCCGGCCTGCTCGGGCGTGCAGCCAATTTTGGTTTCGTGCGCGGTCTCCTGGCCAGGCGCATGCGCTCGGAGGCGGCGAAGGCCGCGTCCCGCGAGCACTATCCCGCGCCTTACGCGCTGATCTCCCTCTGGGAGACCCACGGCGGCAACAAGGCCGCGATGCTGAAGGCGGAGCAGGCTTCGTTCGCCAAGCTGATGGTGACGCCGACCGCCCAGAACCTGATCCGCGTCTTCTTCCTGCGCGAGCAGATGAAGAAGGCGGCCGGCAGCGGCAACACCATCAAGCACGTCCACGTCATCGGCGCCGGCGCCATGGGCGGCGACATCGCGGCTTGGGTAGCCGGGCAGGGACTGCGCGTCTCGCTCGCCGACATGAAGGCGGCGCCGATTGCGGGCGCGGTGAAGCGCGCCGCCGAACTCTACGGCAAGATCATCCGCAAGCCGACCGAAGTGCGCGACGCGCTCGATCGTCTCATCCCTGACATGGACGGCGAGGGCGTCCGCAACGCCGATCTGATCATCGAGGCGGTGCCGGAAAAGCTCGAGCTCAAGCAGAAGGTCTATGCCGGGCTCGAGCCGCGCATGAAGCCGGGCGCGATTCTCGCCACCAACACCTCGAGCATTACGCTTCAGGATCTGCGCACCACGTTGGCGCGGCCGGAGCGGTTGGTCGGCCTGCATTTCTTCAATCCGGTGTCGCGACTGCAGCTGGTCGAAGTCGTCAGCCATGACGGCAACGACCCGCGGGTGCTGAAAGACGCGCTCGCTTTCGTCGGTGCGATCGATCGCTTGCCATTGCCTGTGAAGAGCTCGCCGGGCTTTCTCGTCAACCGCGCGCTGACGCCCTACATGCTCGAAGCCATGGTGATGCTGGACGAGAAGATCGACCAGCGTCTGATCGACGCCGCGGCCGAGCAGTTCGGCATGCCGATGGGGCCGATCGAGCTGGCCGATCAGGTCGGGCTCGACATCTGCCTCGACGTCGGCGACATGCTGCGCACCAAGTTCGGCGATCTCCTGCCGCCGACGCCGGCCTGGCTGCGCGACAAGGTCGCCAAGGGCGAGCTCGGCCGCAAGACCGGCAAGGGCTTCTATACCTGGAAGGACGGCAAGGCCGAGAAGGCACCGCTCCCCGAGACCGGTCCGCGCGTCACCGACCAGATGATCGACCGCCTGATGCTGCCGATGTCCAATGTCTGCGTTGCTGCCCTTCGCGAGGGCATCGTCGACGATCCTGATGCGGTCGACGGCGCCATGATCTTCGGGACCGGCTATGCACCGTTCCGCGGCGGCCCGCTGAACTATGCGCGCACGCGCGGCGTGGAGAATGTCGTGTCCACGTTGCGTGGGCTCGCCGAGCGATTCGGCGGACGTTTCGCGCCGGATGCGGGCTGGGACAGTTTGCAATAGGGGGCCGTCGGTAAAAAGATGCTATCATGGGTGGTAGAGCCCGTGGGGAGTATCGCCGGTGCCGACGATCCCGTTCTTCAAGCAAGCGACCCTGCGCGAGATCCTCATCACGCGGCTGTGCTGCGGGGCCGATGTCGTCGTGATCCTCTGTTGCGCAGGCTATCTCGTCGGGCGTTATCCAGCGGTGGAATTGCGCTGGCCGTGGTTGATCGTGGCGCTCCTGGCCGGATATTTCCTCGCTGACCTGTTTTCAGGGCTGGTGCATTGGGTGGTCGACACCTGGCTCGACGAGGGGATGCTCGGCCGCGGCATCGCGATCACGCGGGAGCATCACACCCACCCCGGCCACGTTTTGCTCTACGGATTCCTCGACCAGGCGTCTCTCGGTGCGGCGCCGAGCGCGGCGGTGGTCGGAGTCGCGGCCACCGTCACGGCGTCGTTTCCGGTTTCCGCGCTCACCTATGCGCTGATGATCGTCTGGTTCGTGATCGCGACCTGCATGCTGTTTGGCATGAGCTTTCACAATCTCGCGCACCGGCCGGTCCGCCCGCTGCTCCTGCGAATGGCGCAACGGCTGCATCTGGTCTGCTCACCCGAGCATCATTGATGTCATCACCGTGACCACACCATCCGATATTGTGTCATCAATGGATGGGCCAATTATCCGTGCGACCGTCTCCGGCTATGGAGCAGGCTGGAACGGTTGGTAACGGCGACGACCGGACGCGCGCCGCGGGCCGACGATGCGGAGTGGTAACGCAAACTGAACGATACCGGAATCCTCGTCGGGTCGCCGCGGCCGATTGGATAGCGCAAGCTTGCCTCGTGTCGATGTTGCGCAAGGCGCCGCGGCTTTGTATCCAGAGCCCAGAGCCGCGGGAGACCAACCATATGACCGATACGCATGTCCACGCCCCTATCAGCTCCGCCCCCGGGCCTAACGGCGATCTCTGCATCCGCACGCTGGCGATGCCCGCCGATACCAACGCGAATGGCGACATCTTCGGCGGCTGGCTGCTGAGCCAGATGGACGTCGGCGGCGGCGTGTTTGCCTCGAAGGTCGCGAAATCGCGGACCGTGACGGTTGCGATCGAGGCGATGAACTTTCGCAAGGCGGTCTATGTCGGCGATCTCGTGTCGGTCTACGCCAATCTCGTGCGCGTAGGCCGCGCCTCGCTCACCGTGCATCTGGAAGCGTGGGCGCTGCGCCGCGGGGAGGAGCATCCGTTCCTCGTCACCGACGGCAACTTCACCTACGTCTCGATCGACGAACATGGTCGCCCGCAAGCGGTTCGCTCGACCGACACTGTCATCGCGACGTAATCGCGCGCGACGCTCTGCCTCATCTCACAAATGCGCGGCAAGCGCCGTCAAACGCGGCACCAGTGAGTCATCTTCGTCGCTGCTTCGCCAAGAACCAGTCATAAAACGGATGAGGTCTCGGCGTACTCAATTGCGTGTCGATTCGGGGTGGAAACGGCCTCAAAATGCCTGGGAACCTTTGGGCATGAGTGCCGTTATTTGCCCGCACTGAGGAATCCACGGACCATGCCGGACAGCTACATCATCGAAGTCAATTCGCAGACCGCAGGTATCGTCGTTCGTTCTTCGGGAGGCTATTGCTTCTTTGCCTCGTCCCACCGATTCAACCGTCTCGAAGGCCAGCTCTTCCGCAACGCCCGCGAAGCCGAACGCGCCGCGCGCAAGCTGGTGAACGGTGATGTGAAGGAAGCGGCGTAAGCGCCTGCTGGTGATTCCGGGCTCGCGGAGCGAGGTCGGAATTTTTTGCCGCCCTTGATACCGCTGTTTTCTTCCTTCTCCCCTTGTGGGAGAAGGTGGCGCGAAGCGCCGGATGAGGGGTATATTTCGGCGTTCTCGAGATTCAGAGAGAGGGGTTCGCTGAGGCAACCCCTCACCTGTCTCGTCGCTACGCGACGAGCCACCCTCTCCCACAGGGGGAGAGGGTAAGAGTCGTCACAACTTCGTTGCTGCCCGCGACAGGAGCTTCCACTCGTCGCCCTGCTTCTGCCAGTTCATCAGGATGTGAAGGTTGGTCGATACTTTCTTCCCGTCGGCTGCCATCTCCTGTTCGCCCAGCCAGTGGAAGCGCACGATCGCTGCAGGACCGACGACCTTGATGGTGGGGTCCTTGTAGTCGATCGACAGGAATTTCGACTTGCCGTCGGTGGCGTTGGCGATGAACGTCGCCTTGTCCTCGACCTTGCCGCTGGAATGGCTGTAGCTGAGGTCGTCCCAGCACAGTGCGCCGAGCGCCTTCGGATCGGCCGCGATCTGGGCGAGGCGGAAGGCCTCGACCTTCTTCGCCACGGCGTCCTCGTCCGCCGAAGCGGCGAGCGCCGGTGTCGTGAGCGCAAGCGCGGAGACGGCAAGAGTCGAGAGAGCCAGATCGCGTCGGTTGATCGTCATCGTTTCCTCCTTTTTGATCTTGTGGCGAGTGTTGCAGCCGCGCGCGACTTTGTCGAGTGTCACGTCGTCGTCATCAGCATGCGTCATTGCGCGGTCGAAGCCATATTGATACGTCTCGCGCATCAATACGCCGTGGATTTGGGAAAGTACGGAAATGATCGAGGCCAAAACGGAAGCGATGGGCAGGGCTTTGCTGTTCGACATCGACGGCACGCTGGCCGACACCGACCCGCTGCACTTGAAGGCGTTCAACCAGGTGCTCGGCCCTCGCGGCCACGTCTTCGATCACGCGCGGTTCTCTAGAGAGCTGCAAGGTTTCGCCAATGTCGCGATCGGCGAGCGCTTTCTGCCCGACGAGGCGCCGGCGCGGCGCGCCTTGATCCTCGATGAGAAGGAGGAGGTCTTCCGCGCGCTCGTGGCCGGGCAGATCGAGCCGCTGCCGGGCCTGATGGCGCTGCTCGACCGGGCGGACGCAGCCGGCGTTCCCATGGTGGCCGTGACCAATGCGCCGCGTCTCAATGCCGAGCTGCTGCTCTCCGGCCTCGGCATCTCGCATCGTTTCAAGGCGCTCGTGATCGGCGCCGAGCTGCCGCACGGCAAGCCGCATCCGCTGCCCTATCAGGAAGGGCTGCGTTTCGTCGGTGCGAGCGCAGAGGCTTCGATCGCATTCGAGGACTCCCGTACCGGCGTGCAATCGGCCACGGCGGCCGGCATTCCGACCATCGGCGTCCGGACCAGCCTCAGCCATGCTGACCTGGTTGCAGCCGGCGCAGTCGCGTCCGCCAGTGCCTTCGACGATCCGCAGCTGCTCGCGCGTCTCGCGAGCACCATGGCGTGGTGACGGGCCGCATAAGTTAACCGTGATCGGCACGCGCATTGACCGGAGGCGCGAACCGCCGCACCATGCATTCTTCCTGATTTGAGGCCTTTGCCGTGACCGGACTGACCCATCGCCAAGCCGAAATCCTCAACATCGCGCGGGCCTCGGGCCGTGTCATGGTCGAGGAGCTCGCGCGCCGCTTCGAAGTCTCGGCGCAGACCATCCGCAAGGATCTCAACGACCTCTGCGAGCGGAGATCGCTGACCCGCATCCATGGCGGCGCCATCATCGCTTCCGGCGTCGAAAACCTCGCCTACGAGGCAAGGCGCTTCGTCGCCGCCGACGAAAAGAAGGCGATCGGAGCTGCGGCCGCCTCGCTGATCCCGAACGGCTGCTCGCTCTTCATCAACATCGGCACCACGACCGAGGAGGTCGCGAGCGCGCTGACTTCGCACGAGGATCTCCTCGTCATCACCAACAATCTCAACGTCGCGATGCTGCTCTACCGTCATCCCCGCATCGAGGTGGTGGTCGCCGGCGGCACGGTCCGGCGTGCCGACGGCGCCGTGGTCGGCTCCACCGCGACGCAGCTGATCGGTCAGTTCAAGGTCGACTACGCCATCATTGGTGCGTCCGCGATCGACGAGGAGGGCGCGCTGCTCGACTTCGACTATCGCGAGGTGCAGGTGGCGCAGGCCATCATCGCCAATGCCCGCAGCGTGATGCTGGTTGCCGATTCCACAAAGCTCCGCCGCAGCGCGCCGGTGCGCATCGCCCACATGACCCAGATCCAGACCTTCGTCACCGACCAGGAGCTTCCGGAGCGCCTCGCCACCATCTGCCACAGCAAGGGCATCGAAGTGGTGGAAGCGCTGCCGAAGGGCACGGACATCGACGATGCGCCGGCAGATAGCCAGGATGCGGCACCGGAAGCCGCGCCGGTGGTGCGGCTGAGATAGAGACTTATGTACTGCTCCACGGATTGAGCAGTGGCACGCCCGTAGGTTCAAAATCCCCCACATTGCGCGTAACGACGGTCAGGCCGTGGACAAGCGCGGTGGCTGCAATGAGGGCGTCGCGTTCGGCCCGCGCATTGGGAACGTGAAGTTGGGCACAACGCTGCGCCACGGCCGTATCGATAGCCAGGATCCGCCCTTCGAAGCGAGCCAGAATGTGATCGTCGATCCAGGCGCGCAGGACAGCACCTTGCACCGCGTCTTTGCGCTCGATCAGGCGCGCGCCAAGTTCAATTTCGAGAATCGAGATGGCAGACATGAAGAAATTCGCCGCGGGCGCTATATTGGCCCAAGCAAGCACGTTGCGATCAGCCTTATCCGGCCGCCTCAGTTCGGAAATGACGTTGGTGTCCAGCAGAAACATCAGTCGAGATCGGCTGGCCTGGAGATTCCGCCGGTGATGCGAGGCGGATCGAAATCGAAGTCCGCGTTCGCGTGTGCCAAAGCTTCGGCAAGGCTCATGTGTCCACCGCTCAGGCGCAGATAATCTTCGATGCTCAGCAGGACATGGGCCGGACGGCCGCGGTCGGTGATGAAGACGGGCCCCTTTGATGCTGCCTTCTTGGCGCCGCTCGTATCCTGATTGAACTCTCGGCTGGTCAGGGTGGTGACCATCGGTTCGCGCCTCCTCGCCTGCGTTGGGGCAAATTATATGTAGGCATGTTGCTACATTCAAGTCAGCTGAAGCGGTGGGGTGCGCCCCCCTGAGCCGATCAGTCGAGCCGTCTGCCTCAAACTGTCCGTTCTCCTGCTGATTTCTCCGCCCTATTGGCGTTGAAAAAGTTTCGCTTTCACTTCTTTCCTCCTCTCTTTCGTCTTGCTTTCGTTTTTCGGTGTGATCTAATCAAAAACGAAAGTAGCCGCTCGACGGAACGAGCGGCCGCCCGGGGGATGCGTCTGTTGGAGCGTATTTTCGACCTCGCCATCATTGGAGGCGGTGTTAATGGCTGCGGCATCGCGCGCGACGCGGTGGGCCGCGGCAACACGGTTTTCCTGTGCGAAATGAACGATTTGGCGAGCGGGACGTCGTCCTGGTCGACCAAGCTGGTGCATGGCGGCCTGCGCTATCTCGAATATTACGAGTTTCGCCTCGTTCGCGAGGCGCTGATCGAGCGCGAGATCCTCTGGGGCATCGGGCCCCACATCATCCGCCCGTTGCGTTTCGTATTGCCGCATCACGCCGGTCTGCGCCCCGCCTGGCTGCTGCGACTCGGCCTCTTCCTTTATGATCACATCGGCGGCCGTCATCTGTTGCCGGCGACGCGCTCGGTCGATCTGCGCCGTGACGAGGTCGGCAAGCCACTGATCCCGAATCGTTACAGTCGCGCCTTTGAATATTCCGACTGTTTCGTCGATGACGCCCGCCTCGTCGTGCTCAATGCACGCGATGCCGCCGACAAGGGCGCCGAGATCCGCACCCGCACCCGCGCAACGGATATCAAGCAGTCCGACGGCCTCTGGACCGTGAGCATGGTCAACACGCTGACCGGCGAGCGCTCGCAGGTCCAGGCGCGCGCGCTCATCAATGCCGGCGGCCCCTGGGTCGAGGACGTGCTCGGCCGCGGCGCCGGCGTCAACGCGAAAGCCAAGGTGCGCCTGGTGCAGGGCTCGCACATCGTGGTCAGGAAGCTCTACGACCACGACCGCGCCTACATGTTCCAGAACGCCGACGGCCGCATCATCTTCGTGATCCCGTACCAGGACGATTTCACGCTGATCGGCACCACCGACCGCGATTATGACGGCGATCCCGCCAAGGTGAAGGCGACGGCGGAGGAGATCCAGTATCTCTGCACCGCGGCGAGCGAATATCTGGCGAAGCCCGTGACGCCGGACGACGTGGTCTGGACCTATTCCGGCGTGCGCCCGCTCTATGACGATGGCGCCAGCGAAGCCAAGGCCGCGACGCGCGACTACGTGTTCGAGCTCGACACGCCCGGCGGCGTGCCGCTGCTGTCGATCTATGGCGGCAAGATCACCACCTATCGCCGCCTCGCCGAGGAGGCGCTGGAGCGGCTGGCACCCTATCTTCGCAGCGCAAAAGCGCGGGAGGGGTGGACCGGCAAATGGCCGCTGCCCGGCGGCGACATGAATGTGTCCGACATCGACGGCCTGATCGCCGAACTGCAGCGCGGCTATCCCTTCCTCAGCCACGAGCACGCCAGGCGGCTCGCGCGCGCCTATGGCACCAAGGCCATCAAGCTGCTCGGCGACGCCAAATCATCGGCCGATCTCGGCCAGGCCTTTGGCGCGACGCTGACCGAGCGCGAGGTCCGCTACCTCATGGCCAATGAATGGGCCGTGACCGCCGAGGACGTCGTCTGGCGCCGTTCCAAGCTCGGCCTGCGACTATCTGCCGATGAGATTGCTGCGCTTGACGACTGGATCAGGACCCACGCCGTGCCGCAAAGTCCTCTGCTGGAAGCGGGAGGACGCTCATGACCGTGACGCTCGATCACGTGACCCGAATCGTCGAGGGGGTCCAGCATATCCGCGACGTCTCGCTGACGCTCGAGAGTGGCACGCTGAACGTGCTGCTCGGGCCGACGCTGTCGGGCAAGACCTCGATCATGCGGCTGCTCGCCGGCCTCGACAAGCCGACCTCGGGCAAGGTGCTGGTCAACGGCAAGGACGTTACCGGCGCCGACGTGCGCCAGCGCTCGGTTGCGATGGTCTACCAGCAGTTCATCAACTACCCCTCGCTGACGGTCTACGAGAACATCGCCTCGCCCCTGCGCGTGCAGGGCAAGCCGCGCGACGAGATCGAGACGCGGGTGGCGGAGGCCGCAAAACTGCTGCGGCTCGAGCGGTTTCTGAAGCGCACGCCGCTCCAGCTCTCTGGCGGCCAGCAGCAGCGCACCGCGATCGCGCGCGCGCTGGTCAAGGGCGCCGATCTCGTGCTGCTCGACGAGCCGCTCGCCAATCTCGATTACAAGCTGCGCGAGGAGCTGCGCGCCGAGCTGCCGCGCATCTTCGAGGCCTCGGGCGCGATCTTCGTCTATGCCACGACCGAGCCGACCGAGGCGTTGCTGCTCGGCGGCAACACTGTATGCATGTGGGAAGGCCAGGCGCTCCAGATCGGCGAGACTGCCAATGTCTACCGCCGGCCGCAGACCCTGCGTGTCGCGCAGGTCTTCTCCGATCCTCCGCTCAACCTCGTCGGTATCGAGAAGAAGAACGGCTCCGTTCAATATGCCGGCGGCACCGCCTCGCCGGCCTCTGGCCTCTATTCGTCGCTGGCCGACGGCGCCTATCGCGTCGGTTTTCGCGCGCATCAGCTCGCGCTCGCCAATGGCGAGGCTGATCGCCATGCCTTCCATGCCACTGTCACGGTGACCGAGATCACCGGTTCGGAGAGTTTCGTGCATCTGACCCGCGAAGGATCGAACTGGGTGGCGGTGCTGCACGGCGTGCACGAGTTCGAGCCCGGCCAGACGCTCGACGCCGTGCTCGATCCCAACGACGTTTTTGTGTTCGATGCTGCCGACCGGCTGGTCGCAGCACCTGGATCGTAGGAGGGGATGCGCCATGGCCCGCATTGACCTCGTCGATCTCGCCCATTCCTACGGCGGCAATGATGCGCCGCAGGACAGCTTTGCACTGAAGCCGGTGACCATGACCTGGCGGCAGGGCGGCGCGTATGCGCTGCTTGGTCCGTCCGGCTGCGGCAAGACCACGCTGCTCAACGTCATCTCCGGCATCATCACGCCGTCGCGGGGGCAAATCCTGTTCGACGGCAAGGACATCACACCTCTGTCAACCCAGAAGCGCAATATCGCGCAGGTGTTCCAGTTTCCGGTGATCTACGACACCATGACGGTCGGACAGAATTTGGCGTTTCCGCTGAAAAACCGCGGCGTGCCGAAGGCCGAAATCGACAAGCGCGTCGCCGAGATCGGCCGCCTGCTCGATCTCGAACCCTATCTGAACCGCAAGGCGACGCGGCTCACGGCCGATGCCAAGCAGAAGATCTCGCTCGGCCGCGGTCTCGTCCGTTCCGACGTCGCCGCCGTGCTGTTCGACGAACCGCTGACGGTGATCGATCCCGAGCTGAAATGGCAGCTCCGCTCCAAGCTGAAGGCGCTGCATCGCGAGCTCGACCTCACGATGATCTACGTCACCCACGACCAGACCGAGGCGCTGACCTTCGCCGACACCGTCGTCGTCATGCATGACGGCCGCGTGGTGCAGAGCGGTACGCCTGCCGAGCTGTTTGACAAGCCGGCGCATACCTTCGTCGGCTATTTCATCGGCTCGCCCGGCATGAACATCCTGCCGGCCGAGGTGAGGGGGCGCGAGGCGCGCATTGGCGGTCACGTCATCGCGCTGAACCGTGCTTACGACAATCTGCCTGTCGGCGCGAAGATCGAGATCGGCGTCCGTCCAGAATTCGTGGAGGTCGTGGCCCCCGCGCCCGGCCTGCTCACCGCGAAGATCGAGCGCCTCGACGATCTCGGCCGCATTCGTTTTGCGCGCGCCCGCTTGGGTGATGCAAAGCTCGCGGCGCGCGCGCCCGCGGGATTCACCAGCTTGGATGGCATGGCCGGACTGAAATTCGATCCGTCCCACGTCCACGTCTATGCCGACAGCCTTCTGGTGGAAGGAGCCGCCTGATGGACAAGACCGTCAATCAAAAAGCCTGGTTCCTGGTGCTGCCGGTGTTCCTGGTCGTCGCCTTCTCGGCGGTGCTGCCGCTGATGACGGTGGTGAACTATTCGATGCAGGACACCTTCGGCAACAACCAGTTCTTCTGGAACGGCGTCGGCTGGTTCAAGGAATTGCTCGATCCCTCGACCGATCTCGGCGGCCGCTTCCTTGCCTCGCTGGGCCGCAATCTGTTCTTCTCGCTAGTGATCCTCGCGATCGAGGTGCCGCTCGGCATCGTCGTCGCGTTGTCGATGCCGCGCGAGGGCTGGACGGTGGCGGCCTGCCTCGTGATCCTCGCGCTGCCGCTGCTAATTCCGTGGAACGTGGTCGGCACGATCTGGCAGATCTTCGGGCGTCCCGACATCGGGCTGCTCGGCTACGTCCTCAACGCCGCGGGCATCGACTACAATTACGTCTCCAACGACATCGACGCCTGGGTCACCGTCATCGTGATGGACGTCTGGCACTGGACGAGCCTCGTCGCGCTGCTCTGCTATGCCGGCCTGAAGTCGATTCCCGAAGCCTATTATCAGGCCGCCCAGATCGACGGTGCCTCGCGCTGGGCCGTGTTCAAGGCAATCCAGCTGCCGAAAATGAACCGCGTCTTGCTGATCGCGGTGCTGCTGCGCTTCATGGATAGCTTCATGATCTACACCGAGCCGTTCGTCGTCACCGGCGGCGGACCCGGCAACTCCACCACCTTCGTGTCGATCGAGCTCGTCAAGATCGCGCTGGGTCAGTTCGACCTCGGCAAGGCCGCGGCGCTGTCGCTGGTCTACAACCTCATCATCCTGATCGTCTGCTGGATCTTCTACACCGTCATGACCAATGCCGGTGTCGAGCGCAAAGTCCAGGCGGAGAGCGAGCCGGCGGCCGAACCGAAGCCTTCGGCGGCGCTCAAGCCCGTGCCGGTGCTCAAGCCAAAGGAAGGAGTGGCGTGATGCATTCGATTCCCGGCCGCCGCCTCATCATGGGGCTGTTCCTGATCTTCCTGCTGCTGCCGATCTACTGGCTCGTCAACATGAGCTTCAAGACCAACAGCGAGATCGTCTCGACGATGACGCTATGGCCGCATACCCCGACGCTGCAGCACTACAAGCGCATCTTCACCGACGAGAGCTGGTATTCCGGTTACATCAACTCGCTGGAATATGTCGTTCTCAACACCATCATCTCGATCTCGGTGGCGCTGCCGGCGGCCTATGCGTTCTCGCGCTACCGTTTCCTCGGCGACAAGCATCTGTTCTTCTGGCTGTTGTCGAACCGCATGGCGCCGGCCGCGGTCTACGCGCTGCCCTTCTTCAATCTCTATTCGGCGATCGGCCTGTTCGATACGCCCTGGGCGGTCGCGCTCGCGCACTGCATCTTCAACGTTCCGCTGGCGGTGTGGATCCTCGAAGGCTTCGTTTCCGGCGTGCCGCGCGAGATCGACGAGACTGCCTTCCTCGACGGCTATTCCTTCCCGCGCTTCTTCATCAAGATCCTGGTGCCGTTGATCGCGAGCGGCATCGGCGTCGCCGCCTTCTTCTGCTTCATGTTCTCCTGGGTCGAGCTCCTGCTCGCGCGCACGCTGACCTCGGTGTCGGCCAAGCCGATCGCGGCGATCATGACGCGCACGGTGTCGGCGTCGGGCATGGATTGGGGCCTCTTGGCAGCCGCCGGCGTGCTCACCATCATCCCGGGCGCGCTCGTGATCTGGTTCGTCCGCAACTACATCGCGAGCGGTTTTGCGCTCGGTCGCGTGTAAGGAGAGCGCGCATGATCCCGAAAAGTGGAAACCGGTTTTCGGACCAGATCATGCGCAAGGAGTAAGAGCATGGAATCCATCGCATGGATGGCCTGGACGCTGCCGACGGCGATCTTCTTCGCCGCGCTCGCCTGCACGCTCGCCGTGATGACGTGGCTTGCGGCGGTCTATCCCGAAGCCGAGCGGGTCGGTGTGCTCCGAATTCCGACCACGCGCGGCGATCGCCTGTTCATCTCGCTGATATCAGCGGCGGTCATCCACCTTCTCTGGATCGGCTTCTTCGGCACCGATGCGATCGCAACGCTGCCGATCGGCGAGGAGGGCGTTGAAATCTCGCGCCTGTGGCTCGCAAGTGGAATTTCGCTGGTCACGGCCGTGCTCATTTTTCGCACGGTCTGAAGCTCGCGAAGGGACGGCCAGATCCGGGGGCAATCCGGGTCTGTATAAAAGTTTGTCGCTGCAACGGAGGAACAACATGCGACAGTTTAGGAGAAGGAAAGGTCCATTGGCCAAGAATAGTTTTCTGACCATGTCCAGCGCCGCCGCCATCATTGCGGTGTCGTTCGCCGTCTCGGCGCCGGTCCGCGCCGCCGACGACGCCGTGATCCAGAAGTGGATCGCGGAATTCACGCCCTCGACGCTGTCGAAGGAAGACCAGAAGAAGGAGCTGGAGTGGTTCGCCAAGGCCGCCGAGCCCTTCAAGGGCATGGAGATCAACGTCGTCTCCGAGACCATCACGACCCACGAGTATGAGTCGCAGACGCTGGCCAAGGCGTTCTCCGAGCTCACCGGCATCAAGCTGAAGCACGACCTCATCCAGGAAGGTGACGTCGTCGAGAAGCTGCAGACCCAGATGCAGTCTGGCAAGAACGTCTATGACGGCTGGATCAACGATTCCGACCTGATCGGCACGCATTTCCGCTACGGCCAGACCGTCGTGCTGTCGGACTACATGACCGGCGAGGGCAAGGACGTCACCGATCCCATGCTCGACGTCAACGACTTCATCGGCAAGTCATTCACCACGGGGCCGGACGGCAAGCTTTATCAGCTGCCCGACCAGCAGTTCGCCAACCTCTATTGGTTCCGCTACGACTGGTTCACCAACGCGGACTACAAGGCCAAGTTCAAGGCCAAGTATGGCTACGAGCTCGGCGTGCCCGTGAACTGGTCCGCCTATGAGGACATCGCCGAGTTCTTCACCAACGACATCAAGGAGATCAACGGCGTCAAGGTCTACGGCCATATGGACTATGGCAAGAAGGACCCCTCGCTCGGATGGCGTTTCACCGACGCCTGGCTGTCGATGGCCGGCAACGGTGACAAGGGCATTCCGAACGGCCTGCCGGTCGACGAATGGGGCATCCGGATGGAAGGCTGCCGTCCGGTCGGCTCATCGGTGGAGCGTGGTGGCGACACCAACGGTCCGGCCGCGGTCTACTCGATCACCAAGTATCTCGAGTGGCTGAAGAAGTACGCACCCCCGCAGGCGCAGGGCATGACGTTCTCCGAAGCAGGCCCGGTGCCGGCGCAGGGTAACATCGCCCAGCAGATGTTCTGGTACACCGCTTTCACCGCCGACATGGTGAAGCCGGGCATCGCCGTGATGAACGCGGACGGTACGCCGAAATGGCGTATGGCTCCCTCGCCGCACGGTTCGTACTGGAAGGAAGGCATGAAGCTCGGCTACCAGGACGCCGGCTCCGTGACGCTGCTGAAGTCGACCCCGGCGGACCGCCGTAAGGCGGCCTGGCTCTATCTCCAGTTCATCATCTCGAAGTCGGTGAGCTTGAAGAAGAGCCATGTCGGTCTCACCTTCATCCGTGAATCCGACATCTGGGACAAGTCGTTCACCGAGCGTGCGCCGAAGCTCGGCGGCCTGATCGAGTTCTACCGCTCGCCCGCGCGCGTGCAGTGGACCCCGACCGGCAACAACGTGCCCGACTATCCGAAGCTCGCGCAGCTGTGGTGGCAGAACATCGGCGATGCGTCGTCCGGTGCGAAGACCCCGCAGCAGGCGATGGACGCGCTGGCCGCCGCTCAGGACTCCGTCATGGAGCGCCTGGAGAAGTCCGGCGTGCAGGGCGCCTGCGGTCCCAAGCTGCACAAGAAGGAGACGGCCGAATACTGGTTCGCCAAGGCCCAGAAGGACGGCACGATTGCTCCGCAGCGCAAGCTCGCCAACGAGAAGCCGAAGGGCGAGACCGTCGACTACGACACCCTGATCAAGTCGTGGCCGGCAACCCCGCCCAAGCGCGCGGAAGCGAAGTAAGGCAAGGTCTCACAAGGACGAAAGGCCGGGAGCAATCCCGGCCTTTTTGTTTTGCGCTTGGGGCACCAGCGCGTCTTACACACTGGGTGTCATCGCCCGCGAAGGCGGGCAATCCAGTATTCCGAGACGGTCGCGATTGAACCGAGAGGCCGCGGCGTACTGGATGCCCCGCTTTCGCGGGGCATGACAGCTGCCGTGTGGTTGGTCGTTACTCCGCCGGCTCGGCTGCGAGTGTCGGATAGTCCGTATACCCCTTCGCGCCGCCGCCGTAGAAAGTGGTCTTGTCCCAGTCGTTCAGCGCTGCGCCCTGCTTCAGCCGCTCGACGAGGTCGGGGTTGGAGATGAACGGCTTGCCGAAGGCGATGAGGTCGGCCGCGTTGGTGTCCAGCACCTTGGTGGCGAGATCGAAATCGTAGCCGTTATTGGCGACATAGGCGCCGGCAAAGCGCTTGCGCAAGGATGCATAATCAAACGGCGCGATGTCGCGCGGGCCGCCGGTGGCGCCTTCAACGACGTGGAGATAGACCAGCTTCAGCGCGCTGAGGCCGTCGACGATATGGTCGTACAGGGCTTGCGGGTTGGAATCCGAGATATCGTTGGCCGGCGTCACCGGCGAGATGCGGATGCCGGTACGGTCGGCGCCGGCCTCGGCCACGACGGCCCTGGACACCTCCAGCATCAGCCGCGCGCGGTTCTCGATCGAGCCACCATAGGCATCGGTGCGCGTGTTGGCGCCGTCCTTGGCGAACTGCTCAAGCAAATAGCCGTTGGCGCCGTGAATCTCGACGCCGTCGAAGCCGGCCTCCAGCGCGTTCTTCGTGGCGCGCTTGAAATCGTCGATAATCCCGGGGATTTCGGAGAGCTGGAGCGCGCGGGGCTCGGAGACGTCGGCGAAGCCGCCGTTCACGAAGGTTTTGCCCTTGGCGCGGATCGCGCTCGGCGCCACCGGGGCTGCGCCACTCGCTTGCAGGTCGACATGCGAGATGCGGCCGACATGCCAGAGCTGGATGAAGATCTTGCCGCCGCGCTCATGCACCTTGTCGGTGACCTTGCGCCAGCCGGCGACCTGGTCCTTGCTGTAGATGCCGGGCGTGTCCTGGTAGCCTTGGCCCTGCTGCGAGACCTGGCTCGCTTCGGTGATCAGGAGCCCTGCGGAGGCGCGCTGGCCATAATAATCGGCGGCGAGCGCACCGGGCACAAATGTGCCGGGCACGGCCCGGTTGCGCGTCAACGGCGCCATGACCAGGCGGTTGGCCAGCGTGATCGGGCCGAGCTTGTAGGTCTCAAACAGGTTGGTCGAACGGCTCATGGGGAATGCTTCCAGGGGTGTGAGGTCCCGAACACTTGTGCATCGCGACATCGGGCGCAAGGGAGAAGCCATACGGAAAGTGCAGGCGAGCTACGCAACGGGGCCCGCGTAGCATAATTCATGTGCGATTTTGGCCGTGACAGTGGATTACGACTGCCACGGCCGTGCGATTTCGCAAATCAGTTCGCGCCCATAAAATCCCGCTTGCCGATCTCGACGCCATTGTGGCGCAAAATGCCGTGGGCGGTCGTGGCGTGGAAATAGAAGTTCGGCAGTGAGAACGCGCTCAGGAATTGCTGGCCCTTCATGGTGATGGATTTGTCGGGGCCCGCGGGGAAGGTGACGTCCTTGGTCTCGGCACCTTCGAACTGCTCGGGCTTGAACGACTTCACATAGTCGATGGTCTTGGCCAGCCGCTGCTTCAGCTCTGCGAAGGTCGTCTCGGTGTCAGGCGTGGAGGGCACCTCGCTATGAGTCAGCCGAGCACAGCCCTTGGCGGCGAAATCGCTGACGAGCTGGACCTGCTTCGACAGCGGCAGCATGTCCGGGAAGAGGCGGGAGCCGAGCAGCACGCTCGGGTCGATCTTCTTGGCCGCGCAATGCGCCTCGGCTTTGGTGAGCAGGCCGGTCACGCTGTTCAGCATTTGCAAATAGGCGGGGACGACGGCGTCGTAGAAGGACATGTGATGCTCGCTTGTGAATGGGAAATCTCAGGAGAAAACCTGAGCTACTCACATGGGAGGCTCACGGAAAAATACAATCGCGGGAAGCTGCTTGTGCAGTGCGAAAATTCTACCGCGCCACTCCCCCGCGATCGTTGCTACAACCTCCGCTCTCATAGCCAATCCTCGGTTGTCATCGCCGGGCTTGACCGGGCGATCCAGTACTCCGAGACGGCGGTGATTGAACCGAGAAGCTGCGGCGTACTGGATTCCCCGCCTTCGCGGGGAATGACTACGGATAGATCAGTTAACGCACCGTCCCCGCCGGCTGGGCCTGCGCCGTGGCGCCGCGCATGCGCGCCAGCAGCTCGGCGGTCGGCCAGGAATCGGCCGGCAGGCCGTGCTTGATCTGCATCGCCTTGACGGCCGCGCGGCTCTGCTGGCCCAGCACGCCGTCGACCTTGCCGACATTGAAGCCGGCACGCACGAGCAGTTGCTGCAATTCCTTGAGCTCGTTGAACGGCAGCTGCGCCACCGGCGCCGTCGGCTTGCGCATCGGTGCGGCACCTGCAATGCGCGAGGCGAGATAGCCCGCGGTGGTCGAATAGATCAACGAGTTGTTCCACTCGGTGTAGGCCGCGAAATTCGGATACGCCATGAAGGCCGGACCATTGCGTCCCATCGGCAGCAGCACCGAGGCCGCGAGATTGTCATTCGGCAGCGGCCGGCCGTCGGGATAGGTGACGCCAAGCTGCGCCCATGTCGAGCGCGGCTCTCGCACCGTGAGATCGGTCTTATCCCATGGCAGGTTTTGCGGCACCTTGATCTCTTCCAGCCACGGCTCGCCGCGCCGCCACTTCAGGCCGTTGGCAATGTAGTTCGCGGTCGAGCCGATCACGTCGGCTGGCGACCGCAACAGGTCGCGCCGTCCGTCGCCGTCATAGTCGACGGCGTAGCTGACGTAATGCACGGGCAGGAACTGGGTCTGGCCAAGCTCGCCGGCCCAGGAGCCGATCATCTCGTCGGGATGCAGATCGCCGCGGTCGATGATCTTCAGCGCGGCGATGGTCTCGCCCACGAACATCTCCGAGCGACGGCAGTCATAGGCCAGCGACACCAGCGATTTCAGCGTCGGCAGATTTCCCATGTTGGCGCCGAAGTCGCTCTCCAGCCCCCAGAACGCGGCGATCACCGCCGGCGGCACGCCATATTCCTTTTCGGCTCGTGCGAACGCGGCAGCGTATTGCTTGATGTGCTGCTGGCCGTTCTGCATGCGATAGGGCGCCGCCATGCGTCCGGCGAATTCGGTGAAGAGCTGGCCGAACACGCGCTGGCCGCGGTCGCGGTTGACGATGCCCTGGTCGTAAACGAGGTAGGGCGAAGCCTCCGCGATCGTCCGCTGCGATACGCCGGCGGCCACAGCCTGTTGCTTCACGTCGGCGAGGAAGCGATCGAAGCTCGCACCGTTATGGCAGGACGCCGCACGCGGCGAGGCTGCGGTGGTCCTGGGCGCCACGGGCTTGGCGGGCGGCGGCGCGAACTGGGCGGAGGCGGTGGCGGAGCATGCGAGGAGCGCGACGGCCGCGATCAGAAATCGGGTCTGGACCATAGGGGTTCCGGCGGGGAAGGGGCAGGCGTGGATTCGCCCGAAGTTTAGGTGAAGTGATGGCCTCAGGCCATCCCTTCCGTGCCATGCCAGCATATGGGATGCGAGTGGATGCCGGTCTAGCCGAACAGCCGCATCAGCAGCGCTTTCCCGACCGGGAGCGCCCTGACGCCCTGATAGGCGCGAACATACTCGCCGGCATAGAACGCCCTGATCGCATGCACGCGTGTATCCATGCCTTCCTCAAAACGCACCGCGAATCCATCCGCGGTCTGCCGCACCACGACCGCGGCGATCGGGCGGCCATAGATCCGGCATTCGATCCCGCTGCCGGGGTGCGGCGGATCGGGATCGATCAGGCGGGCGCCGGTGATCGAGATGTCGGCGAGCCGCGCGAGATGCGACTTGCCGTGCTGGCGCAGCAGCACCGTCTCGTTGCGATCAAAACGCTCCGCCTTGCGCTTGCGCGGTTGCTCGATGCAGACGAAGCAGACCACGGTGAGGATGAACGCGTTGTAGAGGCTCCAGGCCAGGGCCAGCCCGCCGTAGGCGATGTTCTCGCCGCGCAGGTGCAGGATGAAGGCATAGGCGATGGCCGCGAGCGTGACGAGAAGCGCGGTGCCATAGAGCCGCAGCAGCGGCCATTCGACAAATCTCCTGTCCCGGTCCCCGCCTTTCGCCGTGACCTTGAACTTGTGTCCTTTCGGCTTCAGCAGACCAGTTGCCACCGCCTTCAGCACTGCGGGCGCGGCGATGAGTTGCGACACGTCCGTCATCATGGCCAGCGAACGGCCGTGCGACAGCCAGGCCATGCTGAGGCTGTGCCAGACATAGAACGGCAGAAAGAACCGGAGCAGCTCGCTCAGGTGGGCCCGGACCGCCTTGATGCCGAACAGCAGGAACAGCCAGGGCACCACGAGGCCCGCCACCTTCGACGTGTAGACCGCGGACCAGCTCATGAAAGCATCGACCAGCGAGAGCCGGTCGATGAAGGAAAGCTTCGACTCGCGCGAGAGCGGTCCGCTGCGGCCGCGCACGATTTGCATCAAGCCGAGGCACCAGCGGGCGCGCTGGGTGATGTATTCCTTCAACCCTTCCGGCGCGAGCCCGATCGTCAGCCGCTCGTTGAGATAGATCGTTTTGAGACCGTGCTCCTTCAGGCGAAGCGTGACGAGGTAGTCTTCCGTGACGGAATCGGTTGGAAACCCGCCGACCCGCACCAGTCCGTCGTAGCGAATGAGCGATGAGGTGCCGCAGCAGAATGCGACGCCCCAGGCGTCCTTGGCCGGCAGCAGGATGTCGAAGAAGAAGCGTTGCTCGTCCGGCCAAACGTCGGTTGCAGCAAGGTTGCTCTGGATCGGGTCGGGATTGATGAAGTGCTGCGGCGTCTGAACCACCCCGACCGAAGCATCGTCCATGAGCGAGATGGTCCGCGCCAGGAAGTCGGGCCGCGGCACGAAGTCCGCATCGAGGATGGCCACGAAGTGCGGCGGCTTCGGCATCGCACCGACATGCCGGAGCGCATGATTGATATTGCCGGCCTTGGCGTGATGGTTGTCGGGCCGCGTGAGATAATGGCAGCCGAGTTCACCCGAAAGGCGCCGCAGCCAGGGCCGTCGGCCGTCGTCGAGCACCCAGACGCGGTAGTTGCCGTACGCCATGCCGGTCGCGCCGATGATCGTGCGCTCGAGGATCGATCGTTCCTCGTTATAGGTGCAGATGAAGACGTCGATCAGCGGTGCGCCGGGATCGAAGGCGCGGCTGTCGATCCTGGCTGATCTGGAACGATCGATTGTTCGGCTCAGGAACAGCAGAGACAAACTGACCGCCACGAGCGAGGCCGCTTCCAGCAGCATGAAAGGATAGCCGACCGCGGCATCCGCGGTCAGATGCGGCGGCGGGAGAGTCGCTGTGACGCGCCAATGGAGATAGCGGAGCAGGAAAACGAGTGACACGATGGCCAGGAACGAGCGTGCCATCGTGCTGTCGCGCCTGAGCAGCGGCACGATCGCCATGAAGGCGCCGAGCGCAATCAGGCCGGGCGTCAGCGCCGTCGTCACGGCGCGGTCTCTTGCCTTGCAAACACCACGCGGCCGGTGCGTCCCACCGTGCAGGCGTGGGCAGCGCCATCACCGAGCGCAACGGTCACGCGATAGGGCTCCTTGCTCAGCGCGTCGGGATTGATGGCGAGATTGGCGGGCGCGCCGGCGGCGCCGGTCAGGTTGACCACGGTGCCGGAGATCGGCGCACCACCGTCGTTCGGCTCGAAGGTCGCGTGGTCGCCGAGCTGCAAACGGTTGTAGACGTTCTCGGTGACGTTCGCGGTGATGACGGCGCTGCTGCAATCGAGCACCTTGAGCAGCGGTTGGCCGGCTTGCACGTCCTCGCCCGGCGAGGTCATCATCTCCCAGACGCGCCCTGCGACGGGCGTCGTGATGTTGGCTTCGGACAGATCGGCGAAGCGAACCTCTTCGGTGATGATCTCGCTGGCGAGCCAGGCGATCTCGGTGTCGATGCGTGCGAGGTCGGCGTCGAGGTCGCCGGCACGCTGGCGCATCTCTTCCTCGCGCTGCACCGAGCTTGGCCGGTCGTTGTAGCTGTCGCCGAGGAAGGAGCCGTTCCGTGCCGCGGCAAGCTCGACCATGGCCGCGTCCAGCCGCTTGCGCGCACCGAGCTCGATCTGCTGCGACACGGAGAGCTCGCGCGTCAGCCGTGCCAGCTCGACGGTCGAGACGTTGCCGGATTTCGCCAGCGAGGAAGCCCGGTCGACCGCGGCACTGGCTTCCTCCCGCCGCGCTGCCGCGGCCTCGATCGAGGTCTGGATCTCGGCGATCCGGGCCTCGAGCTGGAGCACGCGCCCGTCGCGGAATTGCGTCGCCTGCCGCGCCAGGTCCTTTTGCGCGGCCTGGGCCGAGGCAAGCTTGGCGGCAAGGCTCGGCCGCTCGTTCTCCAGGCGCGATTTCTGCCGCCGGAGATCGTCGAGCCGGGTGCGATCGCCACGCGGGTTGACCACGCGCAGGACCACGGTCCCGGCGTCGAGCCTGGCCTGGTCGGTCAAGCGCTGCGCGGCTGCCACACGGCCGCCGATCGGCGTGCGCAGGGTAACGAGGCGGGAATTCAATACGGCCTCGACGCTTGAATACTCCCAGACCGCGCGCAGCGGCAGCCAGCCGAAAATGGCGATGAGCGCAAGTCCGATCGCGATCTTCGCGCCGCGCCTCAGACGTGGCCAGCGCCGCTGCGATTCCGGCTCTGTCTTCGCATCGGGCGCGGGGCCGGGCTCGTCATTGACGAACATCTGCTCGTACAGCGCCTCCTGCAATCCCTTCGCGTCAGTCCTCGCGTCGATCTTGGCGTCGATCTTGGCGTCGTGAGGGGAGGGAGCAGATGCGGGATCGAGGGAGGCGGCGCTCGAGCGGTCCATCATGACGGGTCACCTTGCTGACGGGGTGCCAACGGAACCGGTCAATGCGCTGCGACCGCGCGGCGTGCCCGGTTACCGCGAATTAAGCCGCGATTGCGCTTTCCAGGTTGCTAAACGTCCGCGCGTGTTTTTGCGCAAATCCCGCTCAAGCTTTAGCGGCGCGGGAAAGACTGACGCCGCGATGGAATGTGCGGCCGGGCGACGCACGAACCTTGCGGTCGCAGGCAGCATTCATACCTCCGGGGTGCCGGCCAGAGGTTCGCCCGCGGCCGCCTTGGGAGACGGCCATGAACTATTTTCGTACCGCAATGCTACTCGCAGGCCTCACCGCCCTGTTCATGGGCGTCGGCTATCTGATCGGCGGCGCCTCTGGCGCCATGATCGCGCTCGTTATTGCCGCCGCGACCAATCTCTTCACCTACTGGAACTCCGACCGCATGGTGCTCTCGATGTACGGCGCCCATGAGGTCGATCGTTCGACCGCACCGGAGCTGGTCGGGCTGGTCGCGGAACTTGCGGGCCGGGCAGGCTTGCCGATGCCGCGCGTGTTCCTGATGGATGAGGTGCAGCCCAACGCCTTCGCGACCGGGCGCAATCCGGAGAACGCCGCGGTCGCCGTCACCACCGGCCTGATGCGTCAGCTCAGCCGCGAGGAGCTCGCCGGCGTGATCGCGCACGAGCTCGCCCATATCAAGAATCACGACACGCTGCTGATGACGATCACTGCGACCATCGCCGGCGCGATCTCCATGCTGGCGCAGTTCGGCATGTTCTTCGGCGGCAACCGCGAGAACAACAATGGTCTCGGCATCGTCGGCTCGATCCTGATGATGATCCTCGCCCCGCTCGGCGCCATGCTGGTGCAGATGGCGGTCAGCCGCACTCGCGAATATGCCGCGGACAATCTCGGTGCGCGCATCGCGGGGCAGCCGATGTGGCTGGCCTCCGCGCTGGTGAAGATCGAGGGCGCCGCGCATCAGGGGCCGAACTATGAGGCCGAGCGAAACCCCGCGACCGCGCACATGTTCATCATCAATCCGCTGTCGGGCCATGGCGTGGACAATCTGTTCGCCACCCATCCCTCGACGCAGAACCGCATTGCGGCGCTTCAGCAGCTCGCGGCCGAGCTCGGCACGCGGCCGGCGCCGTCGGTCGGCGCCAATGAGAACTATCCGCCACGCAGCCCATGGGGGCGCTCGTCCTCGCGTGGTCCCTGGGGCTGAGATGGAACCTGCGGCAATTTACGGTCGGCTTTGTGACCTGGCGCACACAGGATGGTCCGAGCCGGTGTTAAGACCCCGGCGAGACACTTCCTTCGAAAGGGGATGCGTGACCGGCCCGCTGCCGGCCACCGTCGAAGATGACCAGAGCTGCCGTACCATTGCTGATCGTCCTGTGCGTGCTCGTCGGCCTGTCCACGCACATGGTCGTCAATTGCGGCGACGAGGACGATCCCGACATCTGCTCCGCCGTGATCGGCTTCTCGCCGCTGCGCGGATCGCTGATCGCCTTTGCCTATGAGGGGCGCGGACGGATCGCGCTGCGCCACGGCGACTTCAGGCGGGCGGTCGCCGATTTCGACGAGGCCATTCACCTCAATCCCAACCGCGCCTCGCTCTATCGCGACCGCGCGCTCGCGCGCCGTCAGAACGGCGACCTCGAGCTCGCCATCGCCGACTATGACGAGGCGATCGCGCATGATCCCAAGCGCGCCGCGCCCTATCACCAGCGCGGTCTCGCGCTCGCCGCCACCGGCGATCTCGACCGCGCGATTCTGAGCTACAACACGGCGGTTCGCCTCGACCCCTCGGATGCGCAGGCCCGCCTCGACCGTGGCCTGGCGTTCCTCGCCCGCGGCCAGGCCGACGATGCGCGCGCCGATTTCGAGGCGGCGCTGGCGCTGCCCGCCGGCAAGGACGGTCGCACCCGCGAAGCCGCGCGCGCCAGGCTCGCCGAACTCGCCAGCGCCGAGCCGACGCAGGTGTCAGTGCCGAGGCAGTGAGGGGGCTCTATCCACCGAATCCTGGAATCGCAGGGTGGGCAAAGGCGCCCTTGCGCCGTGCCCACGATCTCTACAATACGGCAACAGACGCGTGGGCTTGCCTACCCTACGGCGCTGATTGTGCGGAGAGATACTTCTCGTCCGCCTACTTCGCCTTCTTGGCTTTGGCCTTCTTCGCCTTCGCGGCCTTCTTCGCCGGCTTCTCTTCCTTCGCCTTCTTCTCGACCTTCGCCGCCACCGGGGTACTGGCGGCAAGCCGCATTGACCGCGCGTAGCTGTCGGCGACGTTGTCGGCGGACATTTGCAGGCGCTTGGCGGCGGCGGTGGCCTGCTCCATGGTGGCCTTGGCCATCATCTTGAAGCGGTCGCCGGTCTCCTTGCCCTTGGCCTTGGCCGCCAGGCCGTTGAAGCGATCCCGCCGCTCCTTGGCGCGGGTCATCAGGCCCGTATGCAGCTGTCTGGCCAGTTGCCGGATCACGACATCCAGGTCGGCGTCCGCCATGTTGTTCTATCCTCTTCGAAAATGGGTCTCGATGCGGGCGGGACTATGCAGATCGGGCCCCGCCTTGGCAATTCCCGCCTGGGCGTCATCCGCAGCTTCCGGCCTGCAAAACAAAAAAGCCGCGCATTTCGCGCGGCTCTTTGGTTGATCTGGCTGAGGCAGCTCGACGTTCGCCTCACTTCAGCGAGGCGACCGGGCCGTTTGCCGCCGCCGGCTCCGGGTCGAAGCCGAACACGCCGACCAGATATTTGTAATAGTCCGGCATCTTCTCCTTGAGCGTCTCGCGCGACTTCGGATCGTGGAATTCGCTCTTTCCGGCCAGGAAGATGCTGGCGGTCACGGCAAAGAACTCCATGGGGTTCTTCAACGCATAGGACTCCTTGGGCAGCAAGTCCTTGGACTTGGCAAGGGCGAAATAGGCGATCACGCCCTTGTTGGCGTAGCCGTCCGGCAACAGCCGCGCGTGGTAGGCGTGCAGCAGCTCGTGCAGCAGCACCGCTTCCTTTTCGTAGCGCATCATGTCCGGCCGCAGCATGATCACGCCGAGGCCCGAATCGACCGCGAGGTCGACGGCGTTCGGATTGGTCCAGCGCTGCTTGTCGTGGTCCCAGACCGTCAGCGTCCGCGGCACGCGGCGTTCGACGTTGGGAGCGACGCGGCCGTAGCAGGCGGTGGCGGCACCTTCGTCGAGGCAGGCGAGCTCGCTGGCGATGATCGGCACGGTGCGGAAGAAGCGCAGCACGCGCGGCGACAGGCCGGCCGCCTCGACCGCGTCGATCTGGCTCTTCAGATTGTCGGTGAGCTTGTCGACATCCTTGCGGTCGGAATTCTCCGACAGGTCGAACATGTAGCCGCGATAGCTCTGGAAGCCCGGCGGCAGCGACTGCGCTGCATCGGCGTCGAGCGATCCGGCTTGGGATGGATTGGCGAAGAGCGCGCCGACAATGGTTGCGGTCAGCAGCAACGCAATGCGCATGATGAACCCCCTGATGTCACTTCGCCCGGCAGAATAGGCCACCGTTGTTTGCGAAAGGTGAGTGGGGCAAGACTAAGGCAGCGATGTTGAGGCGTGCTTAACCGTTGGTTGCAGATCGCTGCGGCAGATTAGTGCGGGGTTAACCAAGCGTGGATTGGCGGCGGGCTTCGGCGTAACATCGGCTCCGGGCACAAAGCCCAAAAGTCCAGACAGCCGGAAGGGGAGGATGCCATGTATGCCGCCATCCGTCAGGCCAAGGCGAAAAGCGGGAGCGCGGAAGAGCTGGCGCGCCGCATCAAGGACGGCGCCGTTCCGATCATCAGCGACGTCGACGGTTTCCGTGCCTATTACGTCGTCTATGCCGGCGACGATACCGTGACCGCGATCTCGATCTTCGACAAGTTCGAGCAGGCGGAGGAGGCGAACCGGCGGGCGATCGCCTGGATCGAGAAGGATCTCGGGCCGTTGCTTGCCGGCCATGCGAGCGCGGCTGCGGGGCCGGTGATCGTGCATACGCTGGCGTAGGGCCTTGTTTGCGATAGTGGCGAGCAGCGGCCGCATGTTCGGTCGTCATGCCCGGGCTTGTCCCGGGCATCCACGTCTTTCCTCGCACGCTGTAGCGCGTGGATGGCCGGGTCAAGCCCGGCCATGACGAAGGAGAGAATGCCCGTCACAACTCCCGCGCATTCGAGAACGCGAAGCTCGATACCCGCCGCGTCGTCTCGTCCAAAATCAGCGTGCGCGTGATCGGCGGCTCGGCGCGCTGGGCGCAGTTTTCGCGCTCGCAGAGGCGGCAGTTGACGCCGATCGGAGTGCCCTCGGTCTTCTCCAGGTCGATGCCGGCGGCGTAGGTCAGGCGCGCGGCGTGACGGATTTCGCAGCCGAGGCCGATGGCGAAGCGCGGTTGCGGCAGCGGGTGCGGCGCGACGGGGCGGCGGACCATTTGCGCGATCGAGAAATAGCGCGTGCCGTCGGACAGCTCGATCACCTGCTTGAGCAGGCGATCGGGCGTGTCGAAGGTCGAGTGCACGTTCCACAGCGGACAGGTACCGCCGAATTTCGAGAACGGGAAAGTGCCGGACGAGAAGCGCTTGGAGACGTTGCCGGCATTGTCGACGCGCAAGAGGAAGAACGGAATGCCGCGCGCGTTCGGCCGCTGCAGGGTGGTGAGCCGGTGGCAGACCTGCTCGAAGCCGGAATTGAAGCGCTGCGCCAGCACGTGGATGTCGTAATTCAGGGCTTCGGCCGCGGCGAGGAACGCGGGGTAGGGCATCATCACGGCCGCTGCAAAGTAGTTGCCGAGCGTGATGCGGAACAGCCGGCGCGGCGCGTCGTCGAGCGGTCCGGCACGGCCGATGATGCTCTCCAGGGCTTGCGCGCATTCGCCGAGGCCAAGCTGGAAGGCGAGCTGGAAGGCGCGGCCGGGCGGATCGACCAACTCGGAGATCAGCAGCTGGCGGCGATGGCGATCGAAACGCCGCAGCGTCTCGCGCATCACGTCGACCGGCATGACGCGGGTCTGGATCGAATGCTTCTCACGCAGCCGCGCCGCGAGCGCTGCATAGAGTCCCTCGGCCGGCACGTTCAGCTCATCGCGAAGGGCCTCCGCGGCCTGCTCGAGCTCCGGAAAATAGTTGCGGTTGGCCTCGATCAGCTCGCGGACGCGCTCGACCGGATTGGCCTCAAAGCGCGTGCCGACGTCGCGGTCGGCCATCTGCGCCGCCGCCAGCGTCTCGCCCTGGCGCGCCTCGGTATAGGCGGCGTAGAGCCGTTGCAGCGCATGGGTGACGCCGGGGCAGAGCTCGGCGAGG
The DNA here is from genome assembly GCF_000379585.1 of Bradyrhizobium sp. WSM2793. Lineage (NCBI taxonomy): Bacteria > Pseudomonadati > Pseudomonadota > Alphaproteobacteria > Hyphomicrobiales > Nitrobacteraceae > Bradyrhizobium > Bradyrhizobium sp. WSM2793. The sequence goes on from NZ_KB902846.1 coordinate 134,735, forward strand.
TCGCGCAGCTCCTGCTTGGGAACGTCGATCTGGCGGAACAGCGGATCGGAGAAGATCTCGTTGAGTTCGGCGAAGAAACGGTCCTCGTCGGCGGTGGCGAGGTCGCGCAAATCGAGGTCATAGGTCTCGGCCAGCCGGAGCAGGATCTGCGCCGTCACCGGGCGCTGGTTGCGCTCGATCAGGTTGACATAGCTCGGCGAGATCCCGAGCCCCTCGGCAATCTGGGTCTGCGAAAGCCCCAGTTGCTGCCGGATCCTGCGGAACCGCGGGCCGACGAAGAGTTTCTTGCCGGAATTGGCGGGCATTTCTCAGGACTCCGTGCACATTAAGGACAGAATAACTGACCTATAATTTTTACAAGATTTACAAAATAACATCTATTACATGTTCCGATGTTACACGACATCACCAATAAAAAACAAGCCATCTATCCGAAGTTTCTGTTTTCGCGTTTAGCTCCTGACACGCATCTCGCAATGCACTGTCAAGAATGTCGATGGCTAGCATCGCCATCGTCAGCGAAAGGATCAGGCACATGAACTACCAGCCGCGCGGCATCAGCACCCTTCAGGGCCCGGGTTCGTATCAGAACGAGGTCGAGGCGGCCCAGGCGCTCCTCAAGACCCAGCCGACCTGGAACGGGGTGACGGCCGAGGCCGTCGCACGCATGCGCCTGCAGAACCGCTTCAGGACCGGTCTCGACGTCGCCCGCTACACCGCCGCCTTGATGCGGGCCGACATGGCCGCCTATGACAACGACCCCACCAAGTACACCCAGTCGCTCGGCTGCTGGCACGGCTTCATCGCCCAGCAGAAGCTGATCTCGGTCAAGAAGCACTTCGGCGGCAAGACCGATCGCACCTACCTCTATCTCTCGGGTTGGATGATCGCGGCGCTGCGCTCCGAGTTCGGCCCGCTGCCCGACCAGTCGATGCACGAGAAGACTTCGGTGCCGGCGCTGATCGAGGAGCTCTACACCTTCCTGCGCCAGGCCGACTCGCGCGAGCTCAACGACATCTTCCGTCTGCTCGACAAGGCGCGCAAGGAAGGCGACAAGACCCGCGAGAAGGAGCTGATCGAGAAGATCGACAACTTCCAGACCCATGTCGTCCCCGTCATCGCCGACATCGACGCCGGCTTCGGTAACGCCGAGGCGACCTATCTGCTCGCCAAGAAGATGATCGAAGCGGGCGCCTGCGCGCTGCAGATCGAGAACCAGGTCTCGGACGAGAAGCAGTGCGGTCACCAGGACGGCAAGGTCACCGTGCCGCACGAAGTGTTCATCGCGAAGATCCGCGCCTGCCGCCACGCCTTCCTCGAGCTCGGCGTCGAAGACGGCGTCATCGTGACCCGCACCGACTCGCTCGGCGCCGGCCTGACGCAGCAGATCGCCGTCAGCCACAAGCCCGGTGACATCGGCGACCAGTACAACAGCTTCCTGGATTGCGAGGAAATCACCGCGGAGAACGCCCGCAACGGCGACGTCATCATCAACCGCAACGGCAAGATGATGCGTCCGAAGCGGCTGCCCTCGAACCTCTACCAGTTCCGCCCGGGTACCGGCGAAGACCGCTGCGTGCTCGACAGCATCACTTCGCTGCAGAACGGCGCGGACCTGCTCTGGATCGAGACCGAGAAGCCGCATATCGAGCAGATCGCCAAGATGGTCGATCGCATCCGCAAGGTGGTCCCGAACGCGAAGCTCGCCTACAACAACTCGCCGTCCTTCAACTGGACGCTGAACTTCCGTTGGCAGGTCTACGACGCGATGAAGGAAGCCGGCAAGGACGTCAGCAAGTACAACCGTGCCGAGCTGATGAAGCCGGAATACGATGATACGCCGCTGGCGCAGGAAGCCGACGAGCGCATCCGCACCTTCCAGGCGGATTCGGCCAAGCGTGCCGGCATCTTCCATCACCTGATCACGTTGCCGACCTATCACACGGCGGCGCTCTCGACCGACAATCTGGCGAAGGAATATTTCGGCGACCAGGGCATGCTCGGCTACGTCAAGAACGTCCAGCGCGCCGAGATCCGTCAGGGCATCGCCTGCGCCAAGCACCAGAACATGGCCGGCTCCGACATCGGCGACGACCACAAGGAATACTTCGCCGGCGAGGCTGCCCTGAAGGCGGGCGGCGTCCACAACACGATGAACCAGTTCGGCTAACGCAGCACGCTATTGGACAGGAGACTGACAATGACCAAAGGCAGCAATTTCTGGGTGATCGGCGGCGAGTTCGGTTCGATGAACTTCCACAAGCTCGTGGAAGGCTCGGCCCAGGTGCAGGGTCCGTTCAAGACCCGCAAGGAGGCCGAGGACGCCTGGCGCACGGTCTCGGAAGAGAACCGCCACAAGGCCGGCGTCCGCTTCTCCATCGTGGAAGAGCCGTCGCGCGTCTCGGCCTAAAGGGCCTGGTGCCGACCTGAATTAAGAAGACGTCCAAGGACGGATGGTCCCATCCAGGCTCTGCCTGGGTGGGATCGTCTGTTTTTGGCACAGGTCAATCGCCTGTGGGTGCCGTAAGTATCTGGAATTATGGACCCTTTGCGGGCCTCAAGGTTGCTGATAGGTTAATGGAGGAAAGTCGAGGACGAGGCCGACAATGTCAGAGCCCGAAACCAGCGGGACCCATCCCGGCCAGCCACGCCCGGTGCGGCTGCGCGATGCGCTGCTGCGCGCGCGGATCGAGGCGGCCGATCGGACCGGCGTCGTCGTCGATCTCAGGGACGCCGAGGTGGCGCGGCTCGAGATCCTCAACGACGCGCTCGATCCCCTGTTCGCGCAGGTGCCCGACAGGATCGATCTGTTTGACCGCGGCATCAGCCAGGGCGATACGCCCAGACTCTGGATCGATGTCGTCGCCCACATCGTGATGGGGCGCGACAAGCGGATGTACCGCTTCGTCCAGGACACCCGCTTCGGCCGCATCGTGCTCGCCGAATCGCACGACACCGCTGTGATCGTGGAGGCCGTCACCGATTATGTCGCGCGCCGCATGGTCGAGCGCGAGCACGCGATGGTGGTCCCGCCCGAACCGAAGCCCGCAGTGGCGCCGCCGCCGCGCCGCTCGCGCCTGTGGCCGTTCGTGTTCGGCTTCGTGCTCGGCGCCGCCGCCTTGTTCGGCCTCGCCCTGTTGGCGGCCCTGCGGAGCTGGTGAGGTATTCTCCGCCGTCATTCCAGGGCGCGCCAAAGGCGCGAGCCCGGAATCCATTCATCCACCAATTCTGCGGCCCGATGGATTCCGGGCTCGCGCATCGCGCGCCCCGCAATGACATCGAACTAGATCAGCCTCACATGCTTGATCTGCCCAATCTGAAATCCCGCCCCGAGGCTCCGCACCGTCTGCTCGCAGCGCCAGCCGGCATTGTCCTTCTCGATTCTGAAAAGGTTGTAGGCCGCCGCCGGGTAGCGCCCGTGCGCGAGCGCGGAGGCGGAGGGCACGCCGAGCGCGGGAATGTTGCCGTTGGGACCCTCGAACCACATCGTCGAATGAATGTGGTCGTGCCCGTGCAGGATCAGCTCGACGCCGTGGCGCTTGAGCAGCGTCAGCAGCGCGGCCGAATCGGTCATCCGCTTCTGCCGCGCATCGGACTTCAGGGGATGATGCACCAGCAGCACGCGGAAGACGTCCTCGGCCGCGAGCCGTTCGAGCATTGCTGCAAGCGAGTCGAGCTGATCGCGGCCGAGCGTGCCCGTCGCCATCAGGGGCAGGGTCGGCACCGCCGTGGACAGGCTGATCAGCGCGAGCGGTCCGCGCCGGCGCACGGATGGAAAGCCGATGCCGCCGTCGTCACCGGCGAGATAGGGCGCAAACGTCTCGCCGAAGCGATGCGAGGTGGCGCGGACATAGGCGTCGTGATTGCCGGGAATCGTGGTGACGCGGTCGGGCGGGCCGACGCCTTCGAGCCATGCGCGGGCAGGAGCGAACTCGGCTTCCAGCGCGAGGTTGACGAGATCGCCCGTCACCGCGATGTGGTCGGGCGCCTGCGCCTTCATGTCGGCGACCAGCGCATCGAGCACCTCGCGGCGCTGGTACTTGTGGCGGTTACGCGTCCAGTTGACGTAGCCGAGCACGCGCTTGCCGGCGAGCTCGATCAGCCGCGGTTTCGGCAACGGCGCTAGATGCGGATCGGACAGATGGGCGAGCGTGAAGGGGGCCAGCGTGTTGGGAGTCATGGCGTGCGATTGCCTCGCTATTGCTCCGTTGTAATGGCAAGGTCGCGGGGACTGTGCAAGCGGCGCCGGGACAGCGGCCTCAAGGAAGCCTGATGGGAGATCGTCTGGACCGCATTCGACGAAAATTCGAGCCGCTGCTGCGGCGAGTCTTCCACGCCTATTTCCTCATCGTCCGCGGCATGACGCTCGGCGTCCGCGCCGTGGTGCTGGATGCCGAGAATCGGGTGTTTCTGGTCAGGCACAGCTATGTCAGCGGCTGGTACCTGCCCGGCGGCGGCGTCGATCACGGCGAGAGCATGGAGCAGGCGATGCGGCGCGAGCTCAAGGAGGAGGGCGATATCGACCTCACCGGCGAGGCCGTGCTGCACGGCATCTTCCTCAACAGCCATATTTCCCGCCGCGACCACGTCGCGGTCTACGTCGTCAGGCAGTTCAGGCAGGATCGCCCGCCGGAGCCCAATCGCGAGATCGTCGAATGCGGGTTCTTCGCGCTCACGGCGCTGCCCGAGGGCACCACCCGAGGGACGCGGCTGCGGATCGCGGAAGTGCTGGACGGCCGGCCAATGATTGCGACGTGGCGCTGAGGTCGGCCTGTGCTGATGCATCAGGAGATGTCGTTGAACGAATGCAAGCCGAGGGTTTCGGAACACCTCTCCCCTCGACCTCGAAAAGGAGCTGAGCGCGGCCGCTGCCCGATGGACCGCGCTGCGTTCAGGTGCTATCCCGCGAATTGACATGACCGATCTCTCACTGACCATCCTCCCTGAAGCCGCCGGCGATGCCCAGTCGATCGAGCGGCTGCACGAACGTACCTTCGGTCCCGGCCGCTTCGTGCTCAGCGCCTACCGGATCCGCGAGCACGTCGACCATCTGCTCGAATTGTCCTTCACCGCGCGCATCGGCACGCTGCTGGTCGGCTCGGTCAGGCAATTGCCGGTGCTGGTCGGCGAGACGCCGGCGCTGTTGCTCGGCCCGCTGACGGTCGAGCCGCCGTTCCGCGGCCGCGGTGTCGGCCGTCTGCTGATGGAGCGCGCGCTAAAGGACGCGAAGGCGAAAGGTCACCGCCTGGTGCTGCTGGTCGGCGACGAGCCCTATTACAGCCGTGTCGGCTTCAAGCCGGTCCCGAAGGGCCGCGTTACCATGCCGGGTCCCGTCGACGCCGCCCGCATCCTGGTGTTCGAGCTCGTCGATGGCGCCTTCGAAGGCGTGTCGGGCCCGGTCGGCCCGGACTGGAGCAAGGCGCGGGCAGGATAGGGCGTCAGGCTCGTAGCCTGTAGCCCGGATGAACGAAGCGATATCCGGGAAACCTGTCGATGCAGATGCACCGCCCCCGGATGTCGCTTCGTTCATCCGGGCTACGAGGCTCATACGGAGTATCGCCAATGCGGGTGCGTCCAGCCGATTCCACTGAGATCGACCACCTCGCGCAGCTGTGGCACGATGCCTGGCACGGGTCGCATGCGCATCTTGCGCCGCCCGAACTGGTCCGCCTCCGCACGCTGGCGAGCTTTCGCGATCGCCTCGCAGTCATGCTTGCCGACATCTGCGCCGTCGGCCCCTCCGGTACGCCGCTTGGCTTCTGCGCCCTCAAGGGCGATGAACTGTATCAGCTCTTCGTGTCGCCAACCGCCCACGGGACGGGCGTGGCTGCGGCGCTGATCGCCGATGCGGAAGCACGGCTCGCCGCGCGTGGCGTGGAGCTGGCGTGGCTCGCCTGCGCGGTCGGCAACATGCGTGCCGCCCGGTTCTACGAGAAGAGCGGCTGGCGCAACGCCGGCACCTTTGTGATGATGTCAGAAACCTCGAAGGGGCCTTTCCCTGTGGATCAGTGGCGCTTCGAGAAACGGCTGACGCGTAGTCCGTAGCCCGGATGGAGCGAAGCGCAATCCGGGAAACCTCTCGCTACAGATGCACCGCCTCGGATTTCGCTGCGCTCCATCCGGGCTACGATGCTGTCAATGACGCGCGCGGCCGCGCCTGACACCCCGTCGTTGCCGGGGCCCGCGGGCCCCGGCTTGATCACCGTCAGAACTTGAAGTTCGCGAACGCCCGCACGCCGATGCCGGGCATCAACACCTCGTCCTTGGTGTAGGATACGGAGTTGCGGATGTTCTCGTTGAGGAGATTGTTGCCGACGATGCCGGCCATCATCTCGCGCGCGCCGAACCAGTTGCGGTCGAGCTTGGTCTTGTAGCTGACCTCGGCCTTCAACAGATTGTAGCCCGCCGTCGGCGTCTCGGCGATCACGGCGATGTTGTTCTGCGCGAAGGCGTGCAGCAGGTTGACGCGCATCAGCCAGTTGTCGTCGCGCCAGAACACGCCGCCGCCCATCCGCACCGGCGGAATGCGCGGCACGTTGGTGCCATCGCTGAAGGTGGCGCGGACCACGTCGAGTTGGTTCTCGATGCCCCAGATGCCGCCCTGGAACGCGCCGACGTCGAGCTGCGACTGGAATTCGCCGCCGCGGAAATTGGCATTGCGCTGCGAATACACCGCCTGGTTCAGCTCGGCACCCGGCGTGCCGCAGGAGGCAAAGTCGTCATCGCAGGACACGCCGGTGAGGCGGCGATAGATGAAATTGTCGAAATGCGTGTAGTAGACGGTCGCTTCGAAGCGGAACGGCCCCGTCGCCTTGCGCACGCCGAGCTCGACCGATTTGGCGGTCTCGATGGTGAGGTTGGGATTGCCGATGTCGAAGGTCGCAGTCGCGTCATGGCCGCCGCGTGAAAACAGCTCGGCCGCCTTCGGCGCGCGCTCGACATATTGCGCGGTGATGCTGCCGACCATGCCGCCCGGCAGATCCTGCAGCAGGCCGATGCTGCCGCTCTTGGGCGTGAAGGACGGATTGCGCGCGATCGCCGCCTGCGGCGTGCCGTCGGGCAAATAGTCGGCCGGGAAGTCCGGCGTCGTGCCGTGCAGCTCGACATGCTCGATGCGGCCGGCGATCTGCGCCCGCGTCGCCTCCGTGAACTTGAACTCGTTGAAGGCGTAACCGGCAACGCGCGTGCTGTTGTTGGGATCCCACAGCCCGTTGAACAGCGTGCCGGGATTGTCCGGGCTCGGCGCGCTCAATTCCTGGTGCCCGACCTGGAAGCCCAGCGCGGTCGTCACCTCGGCAAAGCGCGCGTTGAACGGCATCAGCTGCACCTCGGTGCGGATTTCCTGCTCCTTGTTGGTGAAGGTCTGCCTGATGCCGTCGCTGTTGAGGTCGGCGGGATCGGCAAGGCCGATCTCGTTGTGGCGGTAATCGGTCGCGCCGGCCCAGAAGCGGACGGCGTCGATCGTGGCGGCGTCGGGATGATACTCGCCCTTGACGTTGATCTTGGTCTGATGGCCGTCGATCCGCGTGCGGTGGTCGGCGCCGTCGATGCCGGGGATGTGGTAGAGCGAGTCGTTCTGCGTGATCGATGCGCCGATATAGCCGCCCTGGAAGAAATAGGACCCGCCGATCGAGGCGCCGTCCGAGCGCGTCGCCGAGTTCGGCTGGCGGCCGTTCACGGGGCGCGACTGATCGTGCAGATAGGGATAGCTCGGGATGGAATAGTCCGAGGTCGTGCGGCCATAGGCATCGGCGTGGAACGCGAAATTGCCGCCGCCGGTGTCGAGCAGCACGCCGCTTTCGACGCCGCGATCGACCGAAGAGAACGCGGTGCGGGTCTCGGCAGTGACGCAAGGCGAGGTCGCGGCGGTCGCGAGCGGCGCCTTGGTCGGCAGGCCGTAAGCCTGGAATGACGGCGCGCAGTTCGGCACCGCATCCGGAATCCGGTTGTTGGTGGCACTGACGACGCCGCCGATCGAGGTCGAGCCGTAGCGCAGCGCGGCGGGCCCGCGCACCACTTCGATCTGGTTGGTCGCGAGCGGATCGATCGGGACGAAATGATCCTCGCCGAGATCGGACGCGCCGCTCGAATTGGTGCCGTTCTCGACGATGCCGACGCGGTTGACGTCGAGACCCCTGATGATCGGACGGCTGGAGGCGCCGGGCGCGAAGCTCGAGCCGGTGATTCCGGGCTTGGAGAACAGGAGATCGCCGAGCTGGCCGCCGCCCTCGCGGCGGATCTCCTCGTTCGGCACCACCGTGACCGTCGCGAACTGGTTGGTCACGATAGGCAGCACGCCCTGCTGAGGCGCGGCGGGCACAGCGGCCGCCGGCTCTGCTTCCGCCGCTTGTTGGCGGCTGCGCACTCGCGCGGTCCGCGTGCCGCGGCCCGGATTGCGCGACGGCACCACCGCTCTGCGCACGATGGGGCTAGGCGCCGTCACGGTGACGGCGGGGATCTCGGTCGACGATTTGTCTTGCGCAGGCGTTTGGGCGAAAGCAGGCGTGGCGGCAGCGCCGAGCAGGAGCAGGCTTGCTCCGCCAAGACGCTGCGCGCGTCGCAATTTGAATGACATGGTCCTGATTCCATTCAGGCGCCGTCCGCGTGATGGTCTTTTGATCGGGAGGCGGCCTGCCGTCGCGGCGCGACGGAATTCGACTTCAACTTCTCCCGGGTATTTGCCGATGCGCGGCGCCCGGGCGTGATCAAGCGATGTTGAGAGTCAGGACGCGGGAGGGGCGCGCGGCTGGAACGCCGTGCCGGCCGATTTCAGATGGAGAAATTCGGCATCAGTGGTGCGGTGGAGCAGCTCGATCGCCTGCGGCAGCAGCAGCACGGGCGGCGTTGCCGATATGACGGTGCCCGCCATCGCGACGACGGCGCAGATCGCGCAATTGTCCTCGCCCTGATGCTCGCGGTCGGGAGCGGCGGGCGATTGCTTCTGGACCGCGGCGCGGTCGATCGCGGCACCTTTGGGGCTGTCGGTCTGCTGGAGCGAGGCCTGGGCAAGCGGCGCGGCCTGCGCGAACCAGTGGCTGTGCCCGAACGTCAGCGCGAACTGCACCAGCATCGCGAACAACGCGAGCCGGGCGCCGTGCCTGATATTCGACCGGAACCACTTCATCTGGAAAAGCCACCCCACGTCGCGGCACATCAATTCCCTGACGTCGCGACGTTACAATATAACATCGCGCGAGAGGTCGGCGGATGTCAACGGCGCCTCAGGCCTGTCTGTGCAGGCAGCCGGCCCGATGTGTCGTTCGGGCAACTAGACACGATGGATTCAAGTCCAGTTCAGCGGGGAGCGTTGCTCTCTCCGTGCCTTCCCCCCTTGTGGGGGAGGGGCAGGGAGGGGGGTGCCACACGGGGACTCTCACCGTCGCGCACAGGCCCGATGCATCGTCAACTACCGGCCCCTTTTCCTGGGCTACCCCCCTCGCTAGCCCTCCCCCACAAGGGAGGAGGGAACGCACCGCCGTCGCGGCGCTACGCGAGTCTCGTCCAATCAAGCTTCGGGCAACTACCGCCCCTCGCGGACCCAGGTCGCGGCAAACGCGCCGAGCAGCAGCAGCAGGCCAATCAACCCGGCAAAGATCGGCAGCACGCCGACACCCTTGACGACGCTGGCGTCGCGCATCCGCACGCCCATCCAGCCGTCGCCGGCGAAGACGCTGGCCGAGCGCACCGGCAGGATGCGCGGCAGCTCGACGTCGGCGCCGCTGGCCACGCGCACGGCGTTGCCGCCGGTCGCCTGCGTCAGCGGCTTCAATGTCTCGACGGTGGAGGTGACCTCCGAAAACTCCTTCGGATTGGTCGGGCCGACATTGATCAGCGCCTTCAGCGTGCCGTCGGTGGCCTGCCACAGGCCGAGCTCGCTCGCGGGAAGGCTGGCGCGCCATTCGCCGGGATCGCCGGGGCTCAGCGTCAGATCCTGCGACGCGCCGGACGGCGAGGTCACGCTCACCGGCTGGACGCTGTCGGCCATGGTCTGACGCACCACGACGAGGTTCTTGCCCTGCACCTGCAGACGCAGCGCCTCCTCGTCGAGGTCCGGCTGCTTCATCAGCCAGTGCGACATTCGCCTGAGCAGGTCCAGATGCGGGCCGCCGCCCTCATAACCGCGCGCCCACAGCCAGATGTGGTCGGAGAGCAGAAGCGCGACGCGGCCCTCGCCGAAGCGCGACAGGAACAGAAGCGGCTTGCCGTCGGCTCCCGTCATCACCGGCGGGTTGACGGAATTGCGGGTGTCGACGGTCCTGAAGAAACGGCTCCAGCGCGGCGGCTCGCTGGCGGAGCCCTCCAGGGCGCGCGTGACGGGGTGGCGCTTGCCGATGTCGGACAGATGCGCATAGAACGGCTTTTCCGTCACGCCCACGGGCTCTGCCGGCAGCACCGAATCCAGCGGCGTGCGCCAGATGCTGGTGTTGGAGGCGTAGTCGGGGCCGGCCGAGACCAGCACCGCGCCGCCGCCGCGGACATAGCGCGCGATGTTGTCGAAATAGGCGATCGGCAGCACGCCCTGGCGGGCGTAGCGATCGAAGATGATCAACTGGAATTCGTTGATCTTCTGCTGGAACAGCTCGCGGGTCGGAAACGCGATCAGCGACAATTCGTTGATCGGCGTGCCGTCCTGCTTCTCCGGCGGGCGCAGAATGGTGAAATGGACGAGATCGACGCTGGCGTCGGACTTGAGCAGATTGCGCCAGGTGCGCTCGCCCGAATGCGGCTCGCCCGAGACCAGCAGCACGCGCAGCTTGTCACGCACCCCGTCAATGGCGACGACGGCGCGGTTGTTCACCGGCGTCAGCTCTCTCTCGAGCGGCGAGGCCTCGATCTCGACGATGTTCGGGCCGGCATGCTTGATGTCGACGTCGACGCTCGCGGCCTGGCCGCTCGAGAGCGTGCGCTCGTTGATGACCTCGCCGTCCCTGCGGATCGTGACCTTGGCGCGCTCGCCGGAGACGCCCTGGTCGTCGAGGCGATAGCTGATGGTCTGGGTCTGGCCGACGATGCCGAAGCGCGGCGCCGCCGTGATCGCGATGCGGCGGTCGCGCTCGTCCTTCTGGCCGGTGATCAGCGCATGCACCGGCGCCTGGAAGCCGAGCGCCGTGGCGCTGGCCGGAATGTCGTGGACGCGGCCGTCGGTGATCAGGAACGCGCCGGCGACACGGTCGACCGGCACGTCCGACAAGGCCGAGGCGAGGGCGCCGAACAGCTTGGTGCCGTCGGTCTCGCCGTCGGCCTGTCCGGCTTCGACGACACGGACCTCCAGCCCCTTGACCTTCTTCAGGCCGTCGACCAGCGCCTCCTGCGCTTGCGCAGCCTCGCGATTGCGGTTGCCGAAATTCTGGCTCGGGCTCTTGTCGACGACGACGGCGGCAACCGAGGTGAGGGGATCGCGGTCCTCGCGGGTGAAGGAGGGATTGGCGAGCGCGAGCAGGAACAGCGCCAGCGCGGCCACGCGCACGGCGGCGCCGCGCGCGCGCGCAACCAGCAGCAGAAGCGCGATGACGACGATCGCGGCGAGCGCGAGCCACAACACGATCGCGGGAACAAGCGGCGTGAATGCGATGCCGTAATTCATATCGGTCCTATTGCCCCAGCCGTTCGATCAGGGCCGGTGCGTGCACCTGGTCGGCCTTGTAATTGCCGGTCAGCGTGTACATCACGATGTTGGCGCCGGCGCGGTAGGCGAATTCGCGCTGGCGGGTGTCGCCGCCGGTCACCGGCAGCATGGCCTGGCCGTCGGGCCGCACCGCCCAGGCGCCGGCAAGATCGTTCGAGGTGATGATGATCGGCGATACGCCGTCACCGCCGCGCGCCGGCCGCTGCGCGCTGTCCTCGTCCTCGTCGCGCGGCAGGGTCTCGACCCAGGTCTGGCCGGTGACGAAGCGGCCGGGGAAGTCGCGCAACAGGTAGAAGGTCTTGGTCAGCACGTGCTCGCGCGGCACCGGCTCGAGCTCGGGCACGTCGAGCGAGGACAGGATCTCGCGCAGCGTCCGCATGCCCGGGGTCTGCGCGGCGCCGTTGGCGCCGGGCGGGGCTTCGATCGCGTCGCGGGTGTCGAACAGCACGGTGCCGCCCTGCTTCATGTAGGCGTCGATCTTGTTGATGGCGTCCTGCGGCGGCTTCGGCGCGCCCGGCACGATCGGCCAGTAGATCAGCGGGAAGAAGGCGAGCTCGTCGCGCGCGGGGTCGATGCCGACGGGATCGCCGGCCTCGAGCGCGGTGCGCTGCGCCAGGAACAGCGTCAGCCCGTTCATCCCTGCCTTTACGATGGAATCGACGTCGGCATTGCCTGTGACGACATAGGCGAGGCGGGTCTGCGACGTCGCCTTCATCGCGAAGTCGTCCGTCGCGCTGTCGGCGCGTGACGGCGTTGGCGAGAGCGAGGCGAACAGCAGGCCAAGCACGATCATCGCGGGCGCGGCGCGGCGGCGCAGCAGCGCGGCGATCCCGCCGCCGAGCACCGCGACGATGATGGCATCGACCAGGAACAGCGCGAGCGCGGTCGACAGCAGCCAGCCGCGCAGGTCCCGCGGCTCGGCATTGGTGTAGGTGGCATGCCGGGCGCGCAGGCTCGCGGTGTTCAGCGCGGCGATGCGGTCGGCGCTGGCAAGCGTGTTCACGGCGAGCGGTCCTTCGGCCGGACCATAGAAGCCCGGCGGATGATCGGATGTGGCGCGGTCGCGGTAATCCGCGGGCAACGGCTTTGCGGTGGCCGGCGGCGGCCCGAAGGCGCCGAAGCCGTCGAGGATGTGCAGCGGGGCCACCGTCTCGGTGGTGGCTTCGCCGGCAACGCCTGCGCCGGGCTTGGACGTGTAGCCGGACATGTCGACCACCCGCCGCAGCATTTCGACGAAGGTGCCCGACATCGGCAGATCAGACCAGCGCATGTCGGCGCTGACGTGGAACAGACTGACGAGGCCCTTGCCGCGATGCTCGCCGGTGACCAGCGGCGTGCCGTCTTCCAGCGAGGCCCAGCTCTTGGTGGCGAGCACCGCATCGGGCTCGGCCAGCACCTGGCGGCTCACGGTGACGTCCTTGGGGACGGCGGCGCCGGCAAACGGGCCGTCGGCCGCGAAGGTCGCAAGATGCTGCGGCTTCTCCCAGGTCAGGCTGCCGCCGAGCGTGCGGCCGCCCTTACGCAGCTTGACCGGCACGAGATCGTCCTCAGCCTGCGCCAGCCGGGGACCGGCGAAGCGCACCAGCACGCCGCCCTGGTCGACCCAGGCATTGAGGCGCTCGCGCAGCTCCGGCGCGATGGTGCCGACATCGGCGAGGATGATCATCGGCAGCTTCTGGTCCAGGAATTGTGTGATGCCCTGCTGCGGCGAGCCCTTGTCGGCGAGCCTGACGTCGGCGAACGGCGCCAGCGCGCGGGTGAGATAGAAGGTCGGCGCCAGCAGCGGCTGCGCGGTCTCGCTGGTCGCACCCGAGACGATGCCGATGGCACGGCGGCGCCAGCGCTTGTCGAGCAGCTGCACCGCGCCGGCGGAGCGCTCGCCCGATATCTCGAGCCGCGTGATGTCGTTGCGCAGCTCGACCGGCAGATCGAACGCGGCGTCGGTCTCCTTGTCCTGCGGACCGAACGCATAGCGGGCCTCTCCGATCGGCGAGGCCTTGTGGTCCAGCGCGCGCACGGTGCCCATGGCGATGCCGCTGTCGGTGCGCAGCACCTTCACCGTCATTTTCGCCGCGGCGTTCTCGGCCGCGACCAGCGCCAGCGGCGAGGAGGTACCGCCTTCGAACACGGTCAGGCTGCTATCTCCGATGGTCTTGCCGAGGCCAGCCACGAAGTCCTCGCCGCGGCCGGTATCGACGCCGTCGGACAGCCAGGCGATCTCGCAGTCGCCGGTGGCCTTCAGGAAGCGGTCGACCGCAGTCAGCGTCTCGACGCGGTCGATCGAATAGGGCTTTGGCGCGAGCTGCCGCAGCGCGACGCGCGCGGCGCCCGCCGGCATCAGGGTGATGTCGCGGTTCGGCTCGGACAGCGGCACGAGCGCGATGGCGCGACGGTCGTTGTCGGCATTGGCGATCAGCTCGTCGGCGGCCCTGATCCTGATGTCCCAGTGCGACGCCGCGCTCCAGCCGTCGTCGAGCATGATCATCAGCGGCGCCTTGCTGTCGGCTGCGCCTGTTTGCGGATTCCAGATCGGGCCGGCGGCCGCGAAAATGACGAGAGCCGCAGCGAGGAGACGCAACGCGGTCAGCCACCAAGGCGTCCGCGAGGGCGTCTCCTCCCGCGGGGCGATGTCGAACAGCAGGCGCGTCGGCGGAAACTCGATGCGGCGCGGCCGCGGCGGCATCACGCGCAAGAGCCACCACAGCACGGGCAGGCTGACGAGGCCGATCAGAAGCAGCGGTTCGGTGAAGGCGAGCGGCAATCCCATCATGCGGCCGGCCCCGCCTTGATCGTCGTGGTGCGGGCGCCTGATTTGCTCACCTGCATGCCGGCATGCAGGAACAGCAACAGCTCGGCGGCGGAACGGTCGGTGGCATGCGTAGTGAACAGCCAGTCCAGCTTGTTGGTTTCGGCGCGGATCTGGTCGCGGTGCAGCGCGAGCCGCGTGGTGTAATCCTGCGCCCAGCTCTCGGCACGGCCGGCGGTGATCATGCCGAAGCCCTCGGGCTCGACGAACTCGACGCGGCCGGAATAGGGGAACGACTCCTCGGCGGGATCGACGACCTGCACCAGGGTGCCATGCGCGCCCGAGCCTGAGAGGCCTGCGAGCGTCGTCTTGATCTCCGTGATCGGCGACCAGAAATCGGACAGCACGATGATCTCGGCCAGCGCTGCCGGCACGAAGGACGGCGGCAGGCTGAGGCGGTCGGCATCGTCATGCAGCATCGCCTGCGCCATCTTGTCGATCACGCTGCGGCTCGCGGTCGGCGCCATCAGGCCGGGAATGCCGACGCGCTCGCCGCCGGACACCAGCAGCTCGGCCAGCGCGAAGGCGACGATCAGCGTGCGCTCGAGCTTGGACTCCCGCGCGGTCTTCGAGGCGAACGCCATCGACGGCGAGCGGTCGGGCCAGATCCACACCGTATGCGAGGCTTCCCATTCGAGCTCGCGGACATAGAGATGGTCGTCGCGCGCCGAGCGGCGCCAGTCGACGTTCTGCGCCGGCTCGCCGGAAACGAAGCGGCGGTATTGCCAGAAATTCTCGCCGGAGCCGGCGCGGCGGCGGCCGTGAAGGCCGTGGATGACGTTGGCGGCGATGCGGCGGGCTTCGAGCACCAGGCGCGGCAAGGAAGCAGCGAGCGTGCGGCTTTCGCCATCGGCACGTCGGATCGCAATGATCTCCTTCGCTGTGTGCCCGTTCTCCGCTGCCATCAACCGATCCGTGTCTTCAATTGCCGGATCACGTCCGGAATCGTGCGGCCTTCGGCGCGCGCCTGGAACGTCAGCGCCATGCGGTGCTTCAGCACGGGCTCGGCTAGGTCGAGCACGTCGTCCACCGAGGGCGCCAGCCGTCCGTCGATCAGCGCACGGGCACGCACCGCCAGCATCAGCGATTGGCTGGCGCGCGGGCCGGGGCCCCAGGCGATGAACTTGCCGGCTTCGCCGGCGTCGGGACCTGGACGGGCCGAGCGCACCAGCGACAGGATCGCCTCCACCACGGAATCGCCGACAGGCAGGCGCCGGATCAGCCGCTGCGCCGTGATCAGCGCGTCGGCGGTCATCGAACCCCTCGCCAGCGTTTCCTCGGCGCCGGTGGTTTCGAACAGGATACGGCGTTCGGCGTCGCGATCGGGATAGTCGACGTCGATCTCCATCAGGAAGCGGTCGAGCTGCGCTTCGGGCAGCGGATAGGTGCCTTCCTGCTCCAGCGGGTTCTGCGTCGCGAGCACGTGGAACGGCTTCGGCAGATCGTGGCGCGCGCCGGCCACGGTGATGTGCTGCTCCTGCATCGCCTGCAGCAGCGCCGATTGCGTGCGCGGGCTGGCGCGGTTGATCTCGTCGGCCATCAACAGTTGCGCGAACACCGGACCTGCGATGAAGCGGAAGGCGCGCCTCCCCGCGGTGCTCTCATCCAGCACCTCGGCGCCGAGAATGTCCGACGGCATCAGGTCCGGCGTGAACTGGATGCGCTTGGCATCGAGGCCGAGCGTCACGCCGAGCGTCTCGACCAGCTTGGTCTTGGCAAGACCGGGCACGCCGATCAGCAGTGCGTGGCCGCCGGAGAGGATGGTGACCAGCGTGTTCTCGATCACGCGATCCTGGCCGAAGATGACGGACGCGATCGCATCCTTCGCCGCGCGAATCTGGCTCGACACCTGCTCGGCCGAACGAACGATCCCGTCCTCGAGTTTCTCGACACTCTCCGCCATCCGTTCGCTCCTTCAGCCCGCCATGCGGCTTGCGTCGCGATGTCATCGCATCACGCCAGTTCGTCAAACCAGGTCCATCACGCTAGATCATGGGCCCTATGCTAGACTTGCAGGAAGGCCATGTATTCGTTGAATTAACCTATCCCCACCTTATCGACTTCGGGTTATGTACGGCATCACGAAGTGGCGACCTCCCCCACCGGACTAATCCGGGGTGGAACCGTGCACCCGAGAACAACGTAGACCTGCACCAATCGTGCCAAGGACAAAGTCAGGGCAAACCATGGCGAACCAAGGGCAGAGCGCGGATCGCGGTCTCGAGGGACTGACTGCCGCCGCCAAAAGTGCTGCCAATGCCGAAGGCGCCAAGAAAGGCCTGCCTCCGGTGCATCTGTGGAATCCGCCGTTTTGCGGCGATCTCGACATCCGAATCGCCTCCGATGGTACTTGGTTCTACTTGGGGACGCCAATCGGGCGCCCCGCGCTGGTGCGGCTGTTCTCGACCATCCTCAAGCGCGAGGGCGACAAGCATTTCCTGGTCACGCCGGTGGAGAAGGTCGGCATCCGCGTCGACGACGCGCCCTTCATGGCGGTCGAGATGCAGAAGGACGGCGAGAGCAACCATCGCGTGCTGCGCTTCCGCACCAATGTCGATGACTGGGTCACCTGCGATGCCGCGCACCGGCTGCGTTTCGAGCAGGCCAGGGACGGCGGGCTGACGCCATATCTGCACGTCCGCGCCGATCTCTGGGCGAAGGTCACAAGGGCGCTCTATTACGATCTGGTTGACATCGGTGAGGAGCGGATGGTCGATGGCCAGCCGATGTTCGGCGTCGAATCATCAGGCGAATTCTTCCCCATGGCCGATGCGGAGCAGGTGAGGGCCGCGCTTTGAACAAGCCTATTCTAACGACCGATCCGGTCCCGCTCGGCGCGGCGGATTTCTTCGCCCGCTCCAGGGCGAAGCTCGGCTTCGACGTTCCGCTCGGCCTCTACGATCCGAACATCATTCCCGCCTCGGGCGATCCCGGCACCGACAAGATGCTCGAGATCGTCGCGCGCGAGCAGCCGGTGCGCCCCGCGGCGGTCCTGATCGCGGTGGTCGATCATCCCGAGCCGACCATCTTGCTGACGCAGCGCTCGGCGCATCTCAACGACCATGCCGGCCAGATCGCTTTCCCCGGCGGCAAGATCGACGCCACCGACGCCTCGCCGCTGGATGCGGCGCTGCGCGAGGCCGAGGAGGAGGTCGGGCTGTCCAGAGATTTCGTCGAGCCGATCGGCTATCTCGATCTCTACGGCACCGCCTTCGGCTTCCGCATCCTGCCGACGGTCGCCAGGGTCAGGCCCGGCTTCGAGCTCACCATCAACCATTCCGAGGTTGATGACGCGTTCGAGGTGCCGCTATCCTTCCTGATGAACCCGGTGAACCATCAGGTGCACAGCAAGGAATTCCGCGGCATGGAGCGGTTCTACTACGCGATGCCGTTCGCGGAACGCTACATCTGGGGTGCGACGGCGGGCATGCTGCGTGTGCTGTATGAGCGGATCTATTCATCATGATCCGGACGGTTCTGACCGAGATCGGAATCTTCCTCATTCCCTTTGCCGTCTACGCGTTGTTCCTGGCCGCGACGCGGTCCGGCCTGTTCGCGCGTTCCTCCTGGCCGGTTGCGGTCGTCGCGCGCCTTGCGCTGGCGGCGATCGTGCTGGTGATCGCGGGCCTGATCGGACTTGCGCATTTCTCCGGCGCCGCCCCGGATTCGACCTACGTTCCCGCCCATATCGAGAATGGCCGGCTGGTGCCGGGCGTGGAAAAATAGGGGCCGCACGATGAGCGCGGAGCCGATACTTGCGCCAATTCTCGCCGATGCGCCCTGGCTGACCGCAGGCGGGACCGCGTGCGTCCTGCAATTGCTCAACTCTGGCGGCGAGGAAGCGCGCGTGGTCGGCGGCGCCGTACGCAACGCTCTGCTCGGTCTTCAGCCCGGCGACATCGACATCGCGACCACCGCGCGGCCGGAGGAGGTGATCCGGCGCGCCAAGGCTGCCGGCATCAAGAGCGTACCGACCGGCATCGACCACGGCACCGTCACGCTGGTGATCGACAGCCACCCCTATGAAGTCACGACCCTGCGCGAGGACACCGAGACCTTCGGCCGCAAGGCCAAGGTCGCGTTCGGCCGCGACTGGGTCAAGGACGCCGAGCGGCGCGACTTCACGATGAACGGCCTGTCGGTCGATGCGGCAGGCGTGGTCTACGACCATGTCGGCGGCATCGCGGATGCCAAGGCGCGTCGCGTGCGCTTCATCGGCGATCCCGACCAGCGCATTGCCGAGGATTATTTGCGCATCCTGCGCTTCTTCCGCATCCACGCCGCCTTTGGTGCCGGCGATCCCGACCGCGACGGCTATCTCGCCTGCATCCGGGGGCGTGAGGGTCTTGCCAGCCTCTCGGCCGAGCGCGTGCGCATGGAGATGTTGAAGCTGCTGGTGGCAGCTCGCGCATCCGCCGCCGTGCTGGCCATGGCCGAGGGCGGATTGCTGCAAGCGCTGATCGGCGGCGTCGCCTATACCGGGCCGCTGTCGGCGATGATCGCGATCGAGCGCGAGCTTGGCCTTGCTGCAAGCAGCACGCGGCGCCTCGCGGCGCTGACCGTCGCGGTGACCGAAGATGCCAAGCGCGTCGCCGCGCGCTTGCGGCTCTCCAATGCCGAGACCAAGGCACTGGATTCGATGGGTCATCGCTGGTGGCGCTTCACGACCAAGGACGAGGCCAATGCGCGGCGTCTGCTCTATCGGCTCGGCCCCGAGCGTTATCACGATCGTGTGTTGCTCGGCTGGGCGCGGGCCGGCGGCGACGTCACCTCGATGCGCTGGCGCGCTCTCGCCGAACTGCCGCAGCGCTGGACTGCGCCGAAATTTCCGCTGAAGGCCGCCGACTTCATCGCCCGCGGT
This sequence comes from Bradyrhizobium sp. WSM2793, assembly GCF_000379585.1. Classification (NCBI taxonomy): domain Bacteria; kingdom Pseudomonadati; phylum Pseudomonadota; class Alphaproteobacteria; order Hyphomicrobiales; family Nitrobacteraceae; genus Bradyrhizobium; species Bradyrhizobium sp. WSM2793. The sequence goes on from NZ_KB902846.1 coordinate 154,028, forward strand.
CTGGCCGAAGGACCCGCGCTCGGACATGTGTTGACGCTCGCCGAGGACGCTTGGCTTGCGGCGGATTTTCCCCTAGAGGAAGCCGCACTCGCTTCCATCGCCGATCAAGCTGCGGCACGCATCAGCCGCGACGAGAGAACGTGACCATCGTCTCAGGCTTCGCCGACATCTCGATCTTTCAGCTCCTGCTGGTCGCGTTGATGGCGTTGTTTGCTTCGATCATCGGTGGTCTCGCCGGCTACGGCACCGGCGCCCTGATGCCGCTGGTGCTGGTGCCGCTGGTCGGCGCCGAGCCCGTGGTGCCGATCATCGCGATCTCCGCCATCTTCACCAATTCCAGCCGCGCGATTGCTTACTTGCGCTACGCCGACCGCCGCCGCACGCTGATCGTGCTCGCCTGCGCCGCGCTGACGACCGCACTCGGCGCCTACGGCTACACGCGTCTCACCAATGCGGGCGCGGCGCTCGTGATCGGCAGCATGCTGATCCTGAGCGTGCCGCTGCGCCGCGTGCTCCGCCGCCGAAAGGTCAAGATCGGCGACAGCGGCCTTGCCGCCGGCTCGGTCGGCTACGGCGTGCTGGTCGGCGGCACCTCGGGCTCCGGCGTGATCCTGCTATCGCTGCTGATGGCCGCCGGCCTCGAAGGCGCCGCCGTGATCGCAACAGACGCGATGATCTCGCTCGGCACCGGCCTCATCAAGATCTCGGTGTTCGGCCTCGCCGGCGCCGTGACCGCGCAGGTGCTCGCCTTCGCGCTGCTGATCGGAGCGATCGCGATCCCCGGCGCGTTCCTCGCAAAGGCCTTCGTCGAGCGGATGCCGGTGCACATCCACACCGCGATCCTTGATGTCGCGGTGATCACCGGCGGGCTGGTGATGATCTCGGCGGCGGCGAGGCAACTCGTCGGGTAGATCGGCGTGAGCAGCATCAGCAACGCAAACAGCAGCACCCAGAGGGGCAGCGCACAGATCGGGATTGCATAGATCGGCTGGCAATCGCGAAGGCCGAATTGATCGCGCGCCCGCTTCCGAGCTGAAGCGCAGACGGCCCTGACCCTGACGTTTAATCCATACCGGCAAACGAACGCGGGAAGGATTCCGATCCCCGCAGTTCGCGCGGCAATGCGTCATCGAATCGCAACCGGGTTGTGAAGCACTTCACAACACAGCTTCAGCGCGTGGCGTAAACTCAGCGTCATTGAGGCGTGTTGCGGATGCGGCGGGCTCCTCGGCGTGGTCGGCGCTGGCCGGTTCACGACCATGCCCGAGCTATGAAAGCCGCCAGAAGCTGCGCCGCCTAACATTACATATTGCAGAGGCCTTGCATGAGCACGTCGGCGGATCGTCACCGGATGGCAGCCTCCATTCTCAGCTTCGAAGCCCGGCGCGATAAACAGGGACGCCTGACGATCTACAGGCTGCCGGCTGACGACGGTGGAGGAGCATATGAAGTCGCGGGCATCAACGAACGTTTCCATCCCGAAGAAGCACGGATGCTGGCCGATTTGATCGAGGGGGGCCACTTTCAAGAGGCGGAACGGGCGGCCTGCGAAATCATAGCCACTTACACTGATGGTGTGTCGAGTTGGTCGAGAAAGCCGGCGATCGAATGTTACTTGCGAGATTGCTGCTTCAACCGCGGTCCTCGCGGTGCTGCGCGAATACTCCAAAGAGCATTGCATGTTCCTGACAGTGGCGTGATCGATGACGCCGGACGAGCGCTCGTAGCCGCCCGCGAGGACGACACGTTGGAGCTCCTGCAAGACCTGCGCGCTGCGCGCGAACAGTACGAGCGGGATGTCGCGAAACGCAGTGAGACGAGCAAGTTTTGGAAGGGCCTGGTCAACCGGTGGAATAACGCATTGAACGTCGCAAAGAGTTTTATCACCAGCTCAGAGGAGGTTGCATTGACCGATACACAGATCGAAAGCCCCAGGATTCAGCCTCAATCTCGCGGCTTCAGCGCATCACGGGCCGCGACCAATGCAATGCTGTCGAGTGGCGTTGCGGAGGCTTCTGCGGAGATCGCGCCAATCGCAGAGATATCCGCTCCATTGACGAGTGAGTCGACGAGGCCCGTTGCTTTGCGTGCGCTTCGGCTCGGTTCGCAGGGACCACTCGTGAAAGCTTGGCAAAGCTTCCTGCAGGGACAGCATTTCGATCCGGGTGGCCTTGACGGAGAGTTCGGCGACAAGACCCAGGCGGCGACGAGTGCGTTTCAGGCGGCAAACGGACTGACGAGCGACGGCGTGGCAGGTCGCGAAACGATGATGAAAGCCATGCAGCTCGGATTTGAGCTCATTGAAGAGCCGGCCGCTGACATGACGGGTTCAAACTTCCCGCCACGGCCGGATTTTCCGCCGCTCGAAAATACGGCCGCGAGACGGGCGGTTTTTGGCGCGTTCAACTTCGTCTCGGAGCCTCGTCCGGATAACCGCGAGAACATCCGGATCCTCGGGACTTGGACCAGGGACAACATCGTGAGCGTTCCCATTCCCCAACTGCGGAAGGCTTTGGGACCGCATGCTCCTGCCTCCATGCAATTCCATAAGCTCGCGGCGGCACAGCTCAAGGCGCTTTGGGAGGAGTGGGAGAGCGCGAGTCTGCTGGATAGGATCCTGTCATTTGACGGAGCTTTCGTGCCTCGCTTCATCAGGGGATCGACGACGCAATTGAGCAACCACGCTTTCGGAAGCGCGTTCGACGTCAACGCCGACGAGAATCCGTTGGGGGCTCGGCCCAAGCTCGTGGGCACGCGCGGAGCGGTCCGGGAGTTGGTCCCGATCGCCAACAAACATGGATTTTATTGGGGCGGGCACTTTGGAAGCCGGCCCGATGGCATGCATTTCGAAATCGCCTTTATCCAGTAGGGCGAACGAAATCGCATCGTGCGCAAGTCGCCATCGAACGCGACCTGATAGATCGGGGCCGAGTCCTCGGCCCGATCCTTCATTTCTGTTCTGAGAGGGAGATCCGACGTGCTGGAGCTGAGGCGCACCCGATCCAGATAGGATGCGGTGTAGGCGGGCCTACTCTTCTTCCTCGTCTTCATCATCCTCTTCGTCCTCTTCCACCTGCACGAGCGTGGCCAGCGGCAGCGTCTCGCGGAACAGGTCGCCTTCCATGCCCATCCAGAGGCAGAGCACCTCGTCCTGCTTCACTTCCGCGACCGTCAGCGGTTGGCCGCCGGATTTCAGCATCACGACATCACCGGCTTTCAAGTCCATGGATTGTCCTTTCTCGCGATCGATCCGGACGGGAGCCTAGCAAGCGGTCATGACAGGCCGATCACGCCGGCCGGCCGTGCCGGGAAATTCCAGCGGCGGGTGGCAATCCCGGTCGACACGCTGGGCAATCGCATATGGCAGCGGTTTCCTCCGTGGCCATCCTTCGAGACGCCGCCGTCGGCGAGCCCTCAGGATGAGGATCGCGTGCGACGCCCGCAGTCGCCAATCGGCCATGATGAAGCTAGCGGTTCGTCAGCAGCAGGAGATGCGGCAGGGCCTCGGTGTCGACGGTCGCGCCCAGGCGCGCATAGAACTGCATCGCTGACGCGTTGTGTTTCCAGACATCCCAGCCGAGCTTCGTGACGCCGTGATCGGCAGCCCATTCCTTGGCCTTCGTCATCAGCGCTCTGCCGACGCCCTTCCTGCGCGCCTCGGCATGCACCGCGATGTCACTGATGTACATGCCCGCCTGGGCGCTATAGAGCTCGTGGGTCAGGATCCAGGCGATCAGGCCCGCAACGCGATCTTCCAGCAGCGCGACGAAGAGGTGCACGGGCGCATGCTCGCGGACATAGAAGGCGAGATAGCGCTCGAGCGTCAGAGGCGGTGGCGGCTCTTCGATATGGGCCGCCAACGCTTCCGCAAGGCTCCGAACCGCAGCGTAATCGCCCGCCTCAGCTCTACGGATGCTCAATTCCCCACTCACGATGCCGCGCCCTCCCTCGGGGCAAAAGCGCCCGCAGGGGACATCTACGTGCTGGCTTGACGGGGCGTTACGTCAGCAGGCGAAGAAATTTCCCGCACCCGAGCTGCCGTAGGGCGGTGATCTTCTCGCGACGAACGCGGAAACGCGGGCGCGGAAACCAGTCCATCGCAAGTTTCGACGATGACATCATACCCCTGTTTTGGCCGACGGATCAAAGTCGTTTCGAAAAATCCGTAAGCCATTGATCTTGCAGGGGGCCGCTACTGTGCATGGGGTTGTTTTTCGATATTTTGTTGTGTGCCCTGCTCAGGGCTGGCCCGGCACCAGCTCGGTCAACGAGCGGATGATGCGGTCGGGCCTGACCGTCGAGCCTTCGGGCAGGCCGTCACCGTGCACGTCGATCCAGATCGAATAGATGCCGAGGCGCTGCGGCGTCACCACTTCCCATTCCAGATTGTCGCCGATCATCCAGGTATCCTCGGCGGAGACGCCGAGTGCCTCCATGGCGTGCAGATAGGCGCGCTCCTCCGGCTTGCCGAAGCCGTGCTCGCCTTCGATCTGGATGTGGTCGAAGCGATGGGTCAGCTCGAACCGCTCGACCTTGGCGCGCTGCATGTCGGCGGCGCCGTTGGTGACCAGCGCGAGCTTGATGCCGCGTGCCCTGAACGCGTCGATGGCATCGTGCGCGCCGGGGAAGACGAAGATGGCTTCCTCGCGATAGGTGGTGAAGCGGTCGGCGATGCGATCGGCGAGATCGTCGGGCAGGGCGCGATGGCCGTTTGCGGCGAGCGCGGCGAGGCCGCCGCGCACCGTGAGCCGCCGCGCCTCGCCGAGCTTCATCCGCCAGATCGGCTCCGCAGTCGACCAGAACTGCCGCGCAAAGGCGAGCACTGCGGTTGCGACCTGCGGCGGCGGCAGCGGCGCCAGCTCCTCGGCAAACTCGTTCGCGATCGTGTTCCAGGCGATCTCGGGCCGGCCATAGGCCGACAGGATGGTGTCGTCCATGTCGATCAGCATGGCGCGCGGCAGCGGCCTCGAGACAGTCATGGCCACTTCACCTCCGGCGGCATCGACGACAGGATGGAATCCACATTGCCGCCGGTCTTCAGCCCGAAGATGGTGCCGCGATCGTAGAGCAGGTTGAATTCGACATAGCGGCCGCGCCGGATCAATTGCTCCTCGCGGTCCGCGGCGGTCCAGCCCGCCGCGAAATTGCGCCTGACGATGTCAGGATAGATCTTCAGGAAAGCGCGGCCGACGTCTTTGGTGAAGGCAAGGTCGGCGTCCCAGTCGCCGCTGTCGTGCCAGTCGTAGAAGATGCCGCCGATGCCGCGCGCCTCTTTGCGGTGCGGCAGGTAGAAATATTCGTCGCACCATTTCTTGTATTTGTCGTAGTCGGCAACGCCGTTCGGCTGGTTGCAGGCTTGCTTCATCGCGGCGTGGAAAGCGATGCTGTCGGCATCGTCCTGGGTGCGCCGTCGGTCGAGCACCGGCGTGAGATCGGCGCCGCCGCCGAACCAGGCTTTCGTGGTGACCACGAAGCGGGTGTTCATGTGCACGGCGGGCACGTGCGGATTGCGCATATGCGCGATCAGCGAAATGCCGGAGGCCCAGAATTTTGGATCGTCCGCGGCGCCGGGAATCTGCGCGCGAAACTCGGGCGCGAATTCGCCATGCACGGTCGAGCAGTGCACGCCGACCTTCTCGAACAGGCGGCCATGCATCATCGACATCACGCCACCGCCACCGGCCGCGCCGGTATGGTCGGTGCGTTGCCAGGGCGTGCGCTTGAAGCGGCCGGCTTCGCCCGGATAGAGGCTTTGCGGGGCGTCGTCCTCGAGCCGCTCGAAGCTCGCGCAGATGTCGTCGCGCAAGGCCTCGAACCAGGCGCGGGCGCGGCCCTTGCGGTCTTCGATCGTCGACATGTCCATCTTCATTCCCGGTCGCTTACCACGCGGAGTGTGCCGTCGGGTGGGCAAAGGCGCCCTTGTGCCGTGCCCACGTCTTCTACCGTCATCTTGAATGGTGGGCACGCTCCGCTTTGCCCACCCTACAAATCTGTCCCTATCGGATGCCGAGCGACTTATGCGTCTGCACGCTGAGCCGCCATTGCGGATGACGCAGGCAGTAGTCGATCGCGCGCGCGGTGTTCTCGATGACCTCGGGTCCGTCCATCGGCTGCAGCGAGAAGCGCTCGAAGGCGAGGTGCTCGAAGGTCTCGGGTGCGGCGAGGGCCTGCGGATAGACCAGCTTCAGCTCGTGGCCCTGGCGCAGCACCAATTCGCTGCCGCCCTTGGGGCTGACGCAGATCCAGTCGAGCCCGTCCGGCGCTGCGATGGTGCCGTTGGTCTCGACGCCGATCTCGAAGCCGCGGGCGTGGAGCGCCTCGATCAGCGCGGCGTCGACCTGGAGCAGCGGCTCGCCGCCGGTCAGCACCACGTAGCGGTTGGCTGCGGCCGCAGTCCATTGCGCGGCGATGGTGTCGGCGAGGTCCGCGGCCGAGCCGTAGCGGCCGCCGAGGGTCCCGTCGGTTCCGACGAAATCCGTGTCGCAGAACTTGCAGGTGGCCTCAAGGCGGTCCGCCTCGCGGCCGCTCCAGAGGTTGCAGCCGGCAAAACGGCAGAACACGGACGCGCGCCCGGCATGGGCGCCTTCGCCTTGCAAGGTCAGGAAGATCTCCTTGACCGCGTAACTCAATCGTCTCTCCTCAATCTGTCAGGCTTGCGGGTTCCGGATCTGCCGCAGCGCCTCGCCGGCGGCCATGGCCGCGGTCATGGCGACATTGAGCGACCGCAGCCCCGCTTTGATCGGGATCACCAGCCGCGCATCCGCGGCCTCGACCACCGCGTCGGTGACACCGGCGCTCTCGCGCCCGAATAGCAGGATGTCCGAAGTCTGGTAACGGAAATCGCGGTAGTCGGTGGCAGCTTTCGTGGTGAACAGCAGCAGGCGGTAGCCATGGGCGGCGCGCCAGTCCTCGAATTTGGCCCAGGAGTCGTGCCTGATAAGGCTGACATGATCGAGGTAGTCCATTCCCGCCCGGCGGAACAGACGGTCTGAGACGGGGAAGCCCGCCGGTTCGATGATATGGGCGGCGATGCCCAGGCAGGCGCAAAGCCTGAGAATCGTGCCGGTGTTCTGGGCGATGTCGGGTTGGAAAAGCGCTATCTGCATGGGCTGTGCGAGGGCTGTCTCGGGGGCGATGCGGGGCGGAAATGTCTCAATAAAACATCGCCTGCCCGGGAATTCGTGCATTGCACGCTCCCGCGCCGATAGCGGGCTTGCGCTCGCCCGGCAAGGGTGCCAATAGAACGATTCTGGACTGCTGTTTTGCCCGTTTAGAGGTGAACATGCGAAGTTCTGCCGCCGCGGGGGGCCGCGGGCGCCGGCAGCCTTTCCGGGGACCTCATGGGCGCCCCCTGGAGCGGTTCCACCGGTTGCACAAGAAGAAAGGGTTGGAATCGTGACGACAGCGTCTTCGGCGGACCATCCGACACGCCGTGATTTCTTATTCGTTGCAACGGGGGCAGCTGCAGCAGTAGGGGGCGCAGCTGCGCTCTGGCCCTTCATTTCCCAAATGAATCCTGACGCCTCGACCATCGCCGCCGGTGCGCCGATCGAGGTCGATCTCAGTCCGGTCGCCGAAGGTCAGGACATCAAGGTGTTCTGGCGCGGCAAGCCGATCTACATCAGCCACCGCACCAAGAAGCAGATCGACGAGGCGCGCGCCGTCAACGTGGCGAGCCTGCCCGATCCGCAGTCCGACGAGGCCCGGGTCAAGTCCGGCCACGAGCAATGGCTGGTCGTGATCGGCATCTGCACCCATCTCGGCTGCATCCCGATCGCTCATGAAGGCAGCTACGACGGCTTCTTCTGCCCCTGCCATGGTTCGCAGTACGATTCGTCCGGCCGCATCCGCCAGGGGCCCGCGCCCGCGAACCTGCCGGTGCCGCCGTACCAGTTCGTTTCCGACACCAAAATCCAGATCGGCTGAGCCTCGGATCCTCGTCCGAAGCTTCGCGCCGTCTCGTCGTACTATTTCCTCAGGATCGCATCATGAGCGGACCATCCGACTACCAGCCGAGCAATCCGGCCCTGCAATGGATCGAGCGGCGCCTGCCGATCCTCGGCCTCATGCACTCCTCGTTCGTTGCCTATCCCACCCCGCGTAACCTGAACTATTGGTGGACCTTCGGCGCCATCCTCTCCTTCATGCTAGGGATGCAGATCCTGACCGGCGTGATCCTGGCGATGCATTATACGCCGCATGCCGATCTCGCCTTCAAATCGGTCGAACTGATCGTCCGTGACGTGAACTACGGCTGGCTGCTGCGCAACATGCATGCGGTCGGCGCATCGATGTTCTTTGTCGCCGTCTACGTTCACATGTTCCGCGGCCTCTATTACGGGTCCTACAAGGAGCCGCGCGAGGTGCTGTGGATCCTCGGCGTCATCATCTACCTCTTGATGATGGCGACCGGCTTCATGGGCTACGTGCTGCCCTGGGGCCAGATGAGTTTCTGGGGCGCCACGGTCATCACCAACCTGTTCTCCGCCATTCCCTATGTCGGCGAGAGCATCGTGACGCTGCTGTGGGGCGGTTATTCGGTCGGCAATCCGACGCTCAACCGCTTCTTCTCGCTGCATTACCTGCTGCCGTTCCTGATCGCGGGCGTCGTCGTGCTCCACGTCTGGGCGCTGCACGTCGCCGGCCAGAACAATCCGGACGGCGTCGAGCCGAAGACGGAAAAGGACACGGTGCCGTTCACGCCGCATGCGACCATCAAGGACATGTTCGGCGTCGCCTGCTTCATGCTGCTCTACGCCTGGTTCATCTTCTACATGCCGAACTATCTCGGCGACGCCGACAACTACATTCCGGCGAACCCGGGCGTGACGCCGCCGCACATCGTGCCGGAATGGTATTACCTGCCGTTCTACGCGATCCTGCGCTCGATCCCGAACAAGCTTGCCGGCGTCATCGGGATGTTCGGTGCGATCATCATCCTGTGCTTCCTGCCCTGGCTGGACGCAGCGAAGACGAGGTCGTCGAAGTATCGCCCGCTGGCCAAGCAGTTCTTCTGGATCTTCGTCGTGGTCTGCATCCTGCTCGGCTATCTCGGGGCGCAGCCGCCGGAAGGCATCTACGTCATTGCCGGCCGGGTCCTGACGGTCTGCTACTTCGCCTACTTCCTGATCGTGCTGCCACTGCTCTCGCGCATCGAGAAGCCGCGGCCCGTGCCGAACTCGATCTCGGATGCGGTGCTGGCCAAGACCGGCAGCCGATCGACGCCGATGGTTTCGACCGCGATCATGCTGGCGCTCGCCGGTTCGTTGTTCGCAGGTTCGGTCGACAGCGCGAAGGCGTCTGAAGGCAGCGATACGCCCCCGGGCAACAAATGGTCGTTCTCCGGCCCTTTCGGTAAGTTCGACCGCGGCGCGCTGCAGCGCGGCCTGAAGGTCTACAAGGAGGTCTGCGCCAGCTGCCACGGCCTGTCCTATGTGGCCTTCCGCAACCTCGCCGAGCCCGGTGGGCCCGGCTATTCGGTGGCGCAGGCGGCGGCCTTCGCGTCGGACTACAAGGTCAAGGACGGTCCGAACGATGCCGGCGACATGTTCGAGCGTGCGGGGCGTCCGGCGGACTATTTCCCCTCGCCATTCCCGAACGAGCAGGCCGCTCGCGCGGCGAACGGTGGCGCGGCGCCGCCCGACCTCTCCCTGATCACCAAGGCGCGCTCCTATAAGCGCGGCTTCCCCTGGTTCATCTTCGACTTCTTCACCCAGTTCCAGGAGCAGGGCCCGGACTACGTCTCGGCATTGCTGCAGGGCTTCGAGGACAAGGTGCCGGAAGGCGTCACCATTCCGGAGGGCTCGTACTACAACAAGTACTTCCCGGGCCACGCCATCAAGATGCCGAAGCCGCTCAGCGACGGCCAGGTGACCTATGACGACGGCTCTCCGACCACGGTCGCGCAGTACTCCAAGGACGTCACCACCTTCCTGATGTGGACCGCGGAGCCGCACATGGAAGCGCGCAAGCGCCTCGGATTCCAGGTCTTCGTGTTCCTGATCCTGTTCGCGGGCCTGATGTACTTCACCAAGAAGAAGGTCTGGGCCAGCTCGCACTGAGCGCTTTGATGCGACGAGAAATGAAGAAGCCCCCGCGAGGGGGCTTTTTTTGTTGGGTCCGTGTCCCGGACGCGCGAAGCGCGAGCCGGGACCCAGAATGCTCGTAGCTGGGCCCCGGATCGGCAGCGCATCACGCCGCAAGGGGCAACGCCTTGCGCAGCGTCCGGGGCACGAGAGTTTGTTTGCGCGGTGATTGCGTCATTCGCATGCACCCGCCAAGATGCCGCCAACCGCTCCCCCAAGAACTCATCGGAGGACACCATGGGAACCGCCATCACCTTCAAGCGTCCGGACGGCAAGGAGGCCTCGGGCTATCTCGCCAATGCCGCGCGCGGCAACGCGCCGGGCGTGGTCGTGATCCAGGAATGGTGGGGCCTGTCGGACCAGATCAAGGGCCTGTGCGACCGCTTTGCGCTGGCCGGTTTCGACGCGCTGGCGCCCGATCTCTACAAGGGCAAGGTGGTGCCGTATCACGACACGGACAGCGCCAACAAGGAGATGAACTCGCTCGACTTCATGGACGCCACCACGCAGACCGTGCGCGGCGCCGCGCAATATCTGTCGCGTAATGGCGCCAAGGTCGGGCTGACCGGCTTCTGTCTCGGCGGCGCCGTCACCATCATCGGCTCGGTGCATGTACCGGAGCTCGCGGCCGGCGTCGTGTTCTACGGCATCCCGCCGGAGCAGGCGGCCAAGCCCGCCGACGTCAAGATCCCGCTCCAGGCCCATTTCGCCAACAAGGACGATTGGTGCACGCCGGAGCTGGTGGGCGGCTTCGAGAAGGCCATGAAGGCCGCCGGCAAGTCGCTGGAGCTGTTCCGCTATGACGCCGAGCACGCCTTCGTCAACGAGCAGCGCCAGGCCGTGCATGACCGCGAGGCCGCCGAGCTCGCGTGGGGCCGGGCAATCAAGTTCTTCGCCAATCATCTCGGCGGTAACAGCGCAGCCTGACCCAGCCTGTAGCCCGGATGGAGCGCAGCGTAATCCGGGGACTTTCCCTTGTGGCACGAACCCCGGATTGCGCTGCGCTCCATCCGGGCTACGGCACCGGGCCACCCTTGACGCCGCCCCCGCGCCATGGTGAGTATCGCCCCCATGAGCACCGCCGTCCGCCCAGCCCGTCTTTGGTGGCGCACCTCCTAACGAGGTGGCCGGTGCGATTTTCCTTTCCCAAATCGTCTGAGGTCGCTAACGCAGTGCGGCGGCCTGATCGTTTGTCCTGTGTGGCGTTTCCTCGGCAAGTCTCGTAAGAGGACCCCAAGAGGATCACATGAACAGGACAGTCTTTGCCCTCCCGGCCAGAAGTGAGTACGCGACCCGCGCGGGTCTCGCGATCACGCGCGTGGCGGAGCAGTTCACCGGCGGTGCCAACAGGCTCGACGATCTCGTCAGCCTGCTCGACCGCCGCCGCGGCGTGGTGCTGTCCTCAGGCACGACCGTGCCCGGCCGCTACGAGAGCTTCGACCTCGGCTTCTCCGATCCGCCGCTCAAGCTCGAGACATCAGGCGTCAATTTCAAGCTGGAAGCGCTGAACGAGCGCGGGCAGGTGCTGATCGCCTTCCTGGTCGATGTGCTGCGCGAGCCCTGCGTCGTCATCTCCGAGAAGACGGCGACGCGGCTTGCCGGCCACATCATCCGCGGCGATGCGCCGGTCGAGGAAGACCAGCGTACGCGGCGCGCCAGCGTGATGTCGCTGGTGCGCGATCTCGTCGCCGCCTTCTCGGCCAATGACGACGGGCTGCTCGGCCTGTTCGGCGCCTTCGCCTACGACCTGGTGTTCCAGATCGAGGACCTCGTGCAGAAGCGCGCGCGCGAGCAGGACCAGCGCGACATCGTGCTCTACGTCCCCGATCGCCTGCTGGCCTATGACCGCGCCACCGGCCGCGGCGTGGTGCTCTCGTACGACTTTGCCTGGAAGGGCAAATCCACCGAGGGCCTGCCGCGCGAGACCGCCGAGAGTCCGTATCTGAAGACGCCGCGGCAGGGTTTTGCCGATCACGCGCCGGGCGAATATCAGGCAACGGTCGAGACCGCGCGTGCGGCCTTCGCCCGCGGTGATCTCTTTGAAGCGGTGCCTGGGCAGCTGTTCGCCGAGCCTTGCGATCGTTCGCCGGCCGAAGTCTTCCAGCGCCTCTGCGTCATCAACCCGTCGCCCTACGGCGCGCTGATGAATCTGGGTGAGGGCGAATTTCTGGTGTCGGCCTCGCCGGAAATGTTCGTGCGGTCGGACGGGCGTCGGGTCGAGACCTGCCCGATCTCGGGCACGATCGCGCGCGGCAGCGATGCGATCGGCGACGCCGAGCAGATCCGCCAGCTCCTGAACTCGGAGAAGGACGAGTTCGAGCTCAACATGTGCACCGACGTCGACCGCAACGACAAGGCGCGCGTCTGCGTGCCGGGCACGATCAAGGTGCTGGCGCGGCGCCAGATCGAGACCTACTCGAAGCTGTTCCACACCGTCGACCATGTCGAGGGCATGTTGCGTCCCGGCTTCGACGCGCTCGACGCCTTCCTCACCCACGCCTGGGCGGTGACGGTGACCGGCGCACCCAAGCTCTGGGCGATGCAGTTTGTCGAGGATCACGAGCGCTCGCCGCGCCGCTGGTATGCCGGCGCGATCGGTGCGGTGAACTTCGACGGCAGCATCAACACCGGCCTGACCATCCGCACCATCCGCATGAAGGATGGTCTCGCCGAAGTGCGCGTCGGCGCCACCTGCCTGTTCGATTCCGATCCGGCCGCTGAAGACCGCGAATGCCAGGTCAAGGCCGCCGCGCTGTTCCAGGCGCTGCGCGGCGATCCGCCGAAGCCGTTGTCGACCTTTGCGCCCGATGCGACCGGCTCGGGCAAGCGGGTGCTGTTGATCGACCATGACGACAGCTTCGTGCATATGCTCGCTGATTATTTCCGCCAGGTCGGCGCCGACGTTACCGTGGTCCGCCATGTGCATGCGCTCGACATGCTCAAGCGGAAGACATGGGATTTGCTGGTGCTGTCGCCCGGTCCCGGCAGGCCGGAAGATTTCGGGATCAAGACAACGATCGACGCGGCGCTGGAGAGGAAGCTGCCGGTGTTCGGCGTCTGCTTGGGCGTGCAGGCGATCGGCGAATATTTCGGCGGCGAGCTCGGCCAGCTCACCCATCCCGCCCATGGCCGGCCCTCGCGGGTGCAGGTGCGCGGCGGGCGATTGATGCGCAATCTGCCGAACGAGATCGTCATCGGCCGCTATCACTCGCTTTATGTCGAGCGCGACAGCATGCCGGAGGTGTTGTCCGTCACAGCCAGCACCGAGGACGGGGTCGCCATGGCGCTGGAGCACAAGACGCTGCCGGTCGCCGGCGTGCAATTCCACCCGGAATCGCTGATGTCGCTCAGCAATGAGGTGGGCTTGCGTATTGTTGAAAACGCGTTCCGGTTGGATGCGCGTGTCGATTGAGAGGCACCAATGACCTTTGACCACGATATCAAGGCGAGCGTCCGGACCATCCCCGACTATCCCAAGCCGGGGATCATGTTCCGCGACATCACGACCCTGCTCGCTGACGCGCGCGCGTTCCGCCGCGCGGTGGACGAGCTCGTCAATCCCTGGGCCGGCAACAAGATCGACAAGGTCGCAGGCATGGAGGCGCGTGGCTTCATCATCGGCGGCGCAGTGGCGCACCAGCTCTCTGCCGGCTTCGTGCCGATCCGCAAAAAAGGCAAGCTGCCGCACACCACCGTGCGCATCGCTTACTCGCTCGAATACGGCATCGACGAGATGGAGATGCATGTCGACGCCATCCAGCCCGGCGAGCGCGTCATCCTGGTCGACGACCTCATCGCCACCGGTGGCACCGCGGAGGGCGCGGTGAAGCTGCTGCGCCAGATCGGCGCCAACGTCGTCGCCGCATGCTTCATCATCGACCTGCCCGAGCTCGGCGGCGCCGCCAAGCTGCGCGCCATGGACGTGCCCGTGCGCACGCTGATGACGTTCGAGGGGCATTGAGAGGTCGCCGCGATCTTCAGATCGCCTCGGCCTTCAGTTCATCCCGCCAATGCAGCAGGCGCTCCTTCAGGAGTGCGTTCCTGACATAGGCGGTTTCCTCATCTTCCAGGCGCTCGCATTCGCCAAAGGTCAGGCCGGCCTCGCCATGCGCATTCCAGGCAGCCTGGAGGCTGCGGCAGGTGTGGCTGCCTTGGCGTAGCGAGAACCAGATGCGGTTCTGGATCGTCTCGAGGTTCGGCGCCTGGCCGACCCAGACCTCGCCGGAGGCCGCACAGCGGACGACGTAGACGCCCGCGATGGTCTTTCGCTCCTTGTAGGCCGCGATCGCTGCTTTCCGGTCGATGCTCACGGGGACAGGCCTTGCTGAGGGGATACCGATGTCCGCTTCAATAAGCCCGCTTCAACCCGCAGTCAATATTATCCGGGTGAAATTATTTAGGATCGCTGCAGGATCAGGCTGAGCTCGAGCTCGCGAAAGGCAAAGTAATTCCGCCGGGTCCATTGGTGCAGCTCGGTCGACGCATCCTTCTCCTGGCGCAGATAGCCGGTGAAGGAGAAGTTCAGCCGGTCGACGTAGGTCTTGAGGAAGCCGGGCAAGGCCGGCAGGCGGAACAGGCGGCCGCCGGCCATCGCGGCCGGCAGCTCGCCGCGCACGACATATTCATTGTCGACGGTGATCAGGTTCATCCGCTGGATCTGCCCGCGCAGCATCTCGTGGGCGCGGGCCGAGGCGCGGTCGGTGTCGGCGACGAACAGGATTTGAGGCGCGACATGGCGGCGGGCGGCCTCCTTCAAGAGGCCGATCTCGTCGGTCATCTTGAAGAACTCGTCGAAGGCGTGGAAGCCGAGGTCGATCACCTTGGCCATGCCGTCATCGACGATGACGCGGTCCATCAGCTGCATCTTGCCGTAGGTATCGATCACGTCGGCGGTCTCCGTGATCTTTGGCAGGTAGTCGAGCAGCGACGGTTCCTTCAGATTGACGTCGAAGGCCGCGACATTGCCGTTCTTGAGCAGCAGAAATTCGGCAAGCAGCCGCGCCAGCAGTGTCTTGCCGACCTGCGGGCGGGGCGAGCAGATGATGTAGACGGGCGTTGCGGGCATCGGCAGCTATATCAGTCGAACCTGGCGACCAATCCAGCCGTATCAGCCCTGCTTGCGCAACTATTTTTCGCTGTTTCGGGTGACGGGCTTCGAACCCACGATGTCAGTCAGCCGGATCCGGTCGAACTCGCTCCAGACATTCGCCAGCCAGTGCCGGACATAGCCGCGCAGCACGAACGAATAGTTCGCGGCCTCGTCGCTGATGCCCTTGTTGGCGACGAATTTCAGGAACGGGACGGAGGACACTTCGACCTGCTCATAGGCCATTTCGTTGAGCTTGGGGATGGTCAGCTCGGTCGCGTCCTTGATGCGGTGGAAGTAGGAATTGTAGGTCGCCTGGTCCCATTGGAAGAACTGGGTGTCGTTGATGAAGTTCTTCACCAGGAAATATTTTGCGCCGGTCATGAAGCCGGCGGTCTCGGCGATCTCCTCCAGCGAGGCGATCGAGGGTCCGAGGATGTGGAACACCGCGAAGGTGATCTGGCCGGCTTTGGCGGCGTCGAGGAAGCCGATGTCGCGCAGCGAAGCCAGCGCAGGCGAGAGCAGGCCGGCGCGAACGTCGATGACAGTGACCGAAGGGCTGACAGCGTTGAGCGTGTCGAAGATCTTCATCTGGTCCGATGTCGTCGTCATGTCGACGATCTCGGTGATGTCGGGGTGGAAGCGCTTCAGGGTTCCGCGCGGCGATTCCGTGTCGAAGGCGCGCGTCGGCACGTTGTTGGCGGAAAAATAATCGAGCAAGGTCCGCGACACCGTGGTCTTGCCGACCCCGCCCTTGTCCGCGCCCACCACAACCACTGCCGGCTTTGCCATTGCTGTCCCCTAACGCGCGCCCCCGATCGCGAGGTCGCAATCGGCCGGGCCCCAAATCGATGTCCCAAGGATGCCCCAAGGATGTCCCAAGTCTGCTGTTGGGCGCGAACATGGCAGAAACAAGGGAGAATTCAAATCCTCGGCATGTCGATACGGCAATTCCCGAAGTTTTTCCCAATCGCGGCGAAACCCGCCGCGCATGGCAGGACATCGCGTGCTTAATGACGGCCCCAGGGACCCATGAGATTGCCTGTAGGCTTGCTGCTCGCGGTCTCCGAGGAGCCGGGTGCGGGCAGGGGCGGCGGAGGAGCGGCCGGGCCGCTGGCGTCGTCCCACGGGCCATGACGCAGCGGCGGTGGGGCGTCCTGCGGGTCAGCTTGCGCCTCGGGCTCCTCCGTTTCCTCGGCCAGCGGCCGCGGGCCAGGATCGTGGCCGCCGGCAAACTTGACCAGCGCGTCGACCCGGGACTGCACGGATGGGTGGGTCGCGAACAGATCGGCAAAGCCCTCGCGGGGATTGTCGACGCAGAGCTCCATCACGGCCGAGGTCGCGCCGGGCAGCTCGCCGCGATTCTCGATCTTGCGCAGCGCCGAGATCATCGCATCGGGGTCTTTCGTCAGCTCGACGGAGCCTGCGTCGGCGAGATATTCGCGCGAACGTGACAGGGCGAGCTTGACCACCTGGGACAGCAGCCAGGCCACCACGATCAGCACGATCGCGATGATGATCACGATTACCGCGCCGCCGCCGGAACTCTTGTTGTCGCTCGACGAGGAGGACGACCGCGACGACGAGGAGGAGCCCGAGGACCATGAGCCGCCGGAGCCGGAGCTCCAGTTGAAATTGGTGAACAGGCGGAAGAACAATTCGCCGAAGAAGCCGACCACGCCGGCGATGATGACGGCGACCACCATCAGCTGCACATCGCCGTTCTTGATGTGGGTCAGCTCGTGGCCCAGCACCGCCTCGATCTCCTTGTCGTTCAGGGCATCGAGGAGACCCGTGGTGACGGTGATCGAATATTGCCGCGGATTGAGGCCGGTCGCGAACGCGTTCAGCGCCGGGCTCTCCATGATCTTCAGCCTCGGCATGGTGATGCCGCGCGAGATGCAGAGATTTTCCAGCAGATTGTAAAGCCGCGGCTCCTCCTGCCTCGTGACGTCGTGGCCGCCGGTCACCGCGTCGATCATCGACTGGTGGAAGAAATAGGCGATCACGACCCAGGCCGCCGCTACGATGGTCGCAACCGGCGCGGCCACGATCAGATCGTGGAGGGCGCGCCTCAGGTAATAGACGACGGTCTCATTGCCGTTGATGACGACTTCGGCGACCAGCGCGCCAGCATAGACCAGCACGTAGACCAGCATGAACAGGCCGGCGAGCAGCAGCATCGAACGAAACTTGTTCGAGGCGATGTGCGTGTAGAGACCATACGCGGCCATGACGCGGGTGCCCTGCCGGCCTATCGGCTCAAGATCAGAACTTCACCTGCGGCGCGGCCTCGACCTCGGTGCGGCTGGCGCCGAGATCGAAGAAGTCCTTCCTGGTGAAGCCGAACATGCCTGCGAACAAGGCGGCGGGCAGCTGCTGGATGCCGGTGTTGTATTCCTGGACCGCGTTGTTGAAGAAGCGGCGGCTCGCCGCGATCTTGTTCTCGAGGTCGGAAAGCTCGGATGCGAGTTGCTGGAAATTGGCGTTGGCCTTGAGGTCGGGATAGGCCTCCGACAGCGCGATCAGCCGGCCGAGCGCGCCGGACAGCTGGTTCTCGGCCGCGGACACCTGCGCCGGCCCCTGCGCGGACATCGCCGAATTGCGTGCCTTGATGACGTCGTCGAGCGTGCCGCGCTCATGCGAGGCGTAGCCCTTCACCGTTTCGACCAGGTTCGGAATCAGGTCGTGGCGCTGCTTGAGCTGCACGTCGATATCGGCAAAAGCCTGGCCGACGCGCTGGCTCAGCGCCACCAGGCGGTTGTAGGCGCTGAAGGCGAACAGCGCGAGGACGACGATGACGCCGAGAACGATCCAGCCGGTCGACATGGAGAACTCCTGAAGGGGGAAGAAGGCAGGCGTTAGCCTAGACCAAATTGGCGCAGGATGAGAGCCCGGCGCAGAGGGGAGGTAAGACTTGGTCGAATGTGGAGCCGCCCGCGTTCAAGGCAAAAGTCCGGAACGAGGTTAACTTTCGGACAGAATAGCGTCGCCCCAGCGCCAGCGGCGTGCCCCAGCATAGGCGGCCTTGTCGCGGCGAGGCACCCTCGTGATGGCGACGCCGTCCTCGGTGCAGAGCTTTGCCGTGATCTCGGCCTTGCCGACATCCGGGGGCGCCAGCACGCGCGCGGCACGGGTAGTCGGCGGCGTTCGGGTCAGCGCGACGTAGATAAGACGCTCGTCCTCGAACGGCACCTCGGCGCCCTTGATCTGGCGGTGCGCCTGCGAGCGCGGCAGGCGCTGGCTGAAATGGCACCAGTCCGGCGCGGTGAGCGGGCAGGGCTTTTCGTGCGGGCAGGGGGCGGCGACGTAAGCGCCAGCCGCGATCAGCTGCTGCCGCAGGGCGAGGATGCGCGCGGTGCCGGCGGGCGTGCCGGGCTCGATCACGACCAGCGCGTGGCGCGCTTTCGCCCACATCGCTTCCGCGAGCTTGCGCTGGTCGCCTTCGCCCAGCTCGCCGATGATGTAGCTGGCGACGACGAGATCGGCTGGCGAGACTTCAGTGAGGTTGCCGCCGGCATCGCCGGGCAGATAGCGGCACTCCGCCAGGCGTGAGCTGTCGCGCGCCAGTTCGAGCGCAAGCCGGCTCAAGGTGGCGTTGGCGTCGAGCAGGGTAAAATCCTGCAGCGATGGAAAGGCTTCCGCAGCGGCCCAGCTCGCGGTGCCCGGACCTGCGCCGACATCGAGCAACGTTTCCGGGGCGAGATCGGGCGCAATCTCCGTCAGTGCATTGAGGCTGGCGGCCACCGCCGCGTACGTCGCCGGCATGCGCGCGAGCGCATAGGCGAGCGCATCGGCGTCCGACTTGATCGTGCCGGAGCCGCCGCCGGCGCGATAGGCGGTCGAGATTTTCTGCGACCGTTGTGCAGCGTCGGTGCGGGAGAAGCCCTGCAGCTTGCCGTCGAGGGCGGCCTTGAGTTCGGCGGGGAGGGTGGGGGCTATCATCATCCGCAGTCATGCCCCGCGAAGGCGGGGCATCCAGTACTCCGAGACAGTGCCGTCAACCGAGAAGCCGCGGCGTACTGGATCATCCGCCTTCGCGGATGATGACGTCAATGGGTGTGGAACGACCGCAGCGTCACGCCACGTTCTGGTCGAGGATGTCCACCGCTTCGGACAGGCTGACCGACACCAGCTGCGAGACGCCGCGCTCGGCCATGGTGACGCCGAACAACCGGTTCATCCGCGCCATCGTGATCGGATTGTGCGTGATGATGATGAAGCGCGTGTCGGTCGAGCCGGTCATCTCGTGCAACAGGTTGCAGTAGCGTTCGACGTTGTGGTCGTCGAGCGGCGCGTCGACTTCGTCCAGCACGCAGATCGGCGAGGGGTTGGTCAAGAACACCGCGAAGATCAGCGCCATCGCGGTCAACGCCTGCTCGCCGCCCGACAGCAGCGACAGCGTCTGCGGCTTCTTGCCCGGCGGTTTCGCAATAATTTCGAGGCCGGCTTCCAGCGGGTCGTCGCTCTCGATCAGGTGCAGCGCCGCTTCGCCGCCGCCGAACAGCTCGACGAACAGCCGCTTGAAGTGGTTGTTGACGACCTCGAATGAGGTCAGGAGCCGCTCGCGCGCCTCCTTGTTGAGGCTCTGGATACCCTGGCGCAGACGCTTGATCGCTTCGACCAGGTCGTCGCGCTCGGTGACGAGACCGGTGTGCTGGGTCTCGACCTCGCGCAGCTCTTCCTCGGCGCGCAGATTGACTGCGCCGAGGCGCTCGCGGTCGCGGCGCATCTTTTCGAGGTCTTCCTCGATGTCGTGCAGCGGCGGCAGCTCCGCGCCGGGCTCGATCTCGGCGAGGCCGGCGACGGCTTGCGGCTCGACTTCCAGCATGTCGCGGATCTCGCGCTCGATGTCCTCGAGCCGGCGCCGGGCGCCTTCCATGCGCTCCTCGGCGCGGGCGGTGGCCTCGCGGGAGCTGGAGAGTGCCTCCAAGGTCAGCTTGGCGACGCGATCGGTCTCGGCCATCGCGGTCTCCGCGGTGGCGAGCGCGTCGGCGGCCATGCGGCGGTCGTTCTCGGCGTATTCGATCTCGGTGATCAGTGCGCTGCGCTTTTCCGCGAACACTTGCGGCGCGTTTTCAAGCTCGCTGCGCTCGATCGTGAGCTCGGCAATACGGGCCTGGATGGTGTCGATGTGGGAGGCCGCGCTCTCCTTGCGGTTCTGCCACTCGGTGCGCTCGGCCAGGATCGCCTGCACGCGGCGGTCGGCGAGCTCGGCCTCGCGCGCCAGCGCCTGCGCCTCGGCGCGGACCTGGGCGGCCATGCGGCGATGGCCTTCGATGTCGCTGCGGACCGCGGCGAGACGGGTCTCGGTGTCCTCGCTTGACGGCAGCTCGGAAATGCCGGCTTCGGCATATTCATACGCAGCTTCGGCCTCGGCGCGGTCGGCGGCGAGACGGCTGTGCGCTTCCGACAGTGTTGCCTTGCGCGCGGCATGGCGGCTGATCTCGCGCTCGGCGGTGGCATGACGCTCGCGCGCGACGTTGAGCTCGCGCTGCGCGGCGCGCCAGGCTTCGCGGCTGGCACCTTCGGTGCTCGCTGCCATCTGCAATTCGGACTCGGCGTTCTCCAGCGCCTGGCGCTTGATCTGCGCGTCGATGCGGGCCTGCTCCAGCTCGTTCTCGATGTCGACGAGGCGGGCGCGCTCGGCCAGGCGCCTCGCTGCACCGGTCGGGGCGTGAGCGGCCGCGACAAAACCGTCCCAGCGCCAGACGTCGCCCTCGGGCGAGACCAGCCGCTGGCCGGTCTTGAGCTGGGAGACCAGCTCGGCGCCGCGCTCACGCGGCACCACGCCGATCTGGGCCAGACGGCGCGTCAGCTCGGCCGGCGCCTGCACATGATTGGCGAGCGGCACGGCGCCTTCGGGCAGCTCCGGATCGCCGTCGGTCTGTCCGACATTGGTCCAGCGCATCGGCGCCGACGGATCGATCGGCGCATCGAGGTCGTCGCCGAGCGCGGCGCCGATGGCCTTCTCAAAACCCTTGTCGACGGTGATGCCGTCGATGATCGGCGGCCACAGATTCTTGGTCTCGCCGTTGAGGATCTTGGAGATCGTGCGCGCCTCGGTTTCGAGCCGCTGCGCGCGCTTGTCGGCCTCGACCAGCGGCGAGCGCGAGGATTCCAGCGTCTGGCGTGCCGCGACGTGCGCGGCTTCGCTCGCCTGCGCTGCGGCTTCCGAGGCGGCCAGTGTTTGCTCCGCGGTCTCAACCGACGCGGTCAGCTCGTCGAGATCGCCGAAGCCGCCGGTCTCGGCGGCAAGCTTCTGCTCTTCGGCGGCGACGTTCGCGATCTCCTGGTCGAGACGGGCCAGCTTGTCGCGGTGGGTGCGGACGTTGGCCTCGAGCTGGTTGCGCTTGGCGGTGAGGTCGGCCAGCGCAGTGGTGAGCTCGGCGAACTGCTGCTCGGTTTCGGTCAGCACCGCCTCGGCTTCGCCGACGCGCTCGTCGACGCCGGAGCGCTTCTCGACGCGCGACTTGATCTCTTCCTTCAGCTCGGAATCTTCGGTGTCGAGCCGCTGCAGCGCGACGTCGGCGTCCATGGTCTGCTGCTGGGCGCGCGAGATATCGCCTTCGAACTGGGCGAGGCGCCGCTCGAGCTCGGCGACGCGCTCCTTGGCGCGCTCTTCCTCGCGGTCGAGCAGCTCGCGGGCATTGGTCAGGCGCTGCAGGCCGGCGGCGGCACGCGCTTCGGCATCGCGCAGCGCCGGCATTTCGGCGGCGCGGATCGCCTGGATGCGGGCGGCTTCGGCCTGGTGCTGGGTGCGCTCGGCCATCTCGCGCACCGCGAGATCATGAGTCTGGCCGGATTCGTTGACGTCGGCATGGGCGCCGATCCAGCGCAGATGGAACAGTGTGGCTTCCGCCTTGCGGACCTTGGCGGCAACCTCGCGGTAGCGCACGGCCTGGCGGGCCTGCTTTTTCAGGCCTTCCATCTGGCCGGCGAGCTGGCCGATCACGTCCTCGACGCGGGTCAGGTTGGTTTCGGCCGCCTTCAGCCGCAGCTCGGCCTCGTGGCGGCGGGCATGCAGACCGGCGACGCCGGCGGCGTCTTCCAGCACGCGGCGGCGCTGTTCGGGCTTGGCCTGGATGATCTCGCCGATCTTGCCCTGGTGGACGAGGGCCGGCGAACGCGCGCCGGTGGCGGCATCTGCAAACAGGATCTGCACGTCGCGGGCGCGCACGTCGCGGCCGTTGATGCGATAGACCGAGCCGGCTTCGCGCTCGATGCGGCGGGAGATTTCGAGAAGCTGGCTGTCGTTCATCGCCGCCGGGGCGGTGCGATCGGCATTGTCGATCGTCATCGTCACTTCGGCGTGGTTGCGTGCGGGACGGTTGCCGGAGCCGGCGAAGATCACCGCGTCCATGTCGGCGGCGCGCAGCGACTTATACGAGGTCTCACCCATCGCCCAGCGCAGCGCTTCGACGAGGTTCGACTTGCCGCAACCGTTGGGTCCGACCACGCCGGTCAGGCCGGGCTCGATGACGAAGTCCGTGGGCTCAACGAAGGACTTGAAGCCGTGAAGGCGCAGGCGGGTGATTTTCATAAGCACGCATCTCTGTTGGCAGGCGCGAATCCCCTGCCGGGACAATACCATGGAAGGCAGTGTCGCTATCCGGGCGAGTCGCGCGAGGCGCCTCATGCGGCTGGACAATGGCCGCGGTGCGCCGCGAGGGCAACCGGCGAAAGCCGCTTTTCCCAAGGGATTTATGCCGGGAAAGATACGGCTTTCGAGATGCGAATCAGGATCTTGACGAGCGAATCAGCTCTTCAGCAGCGGATTGATCTTCTTGGCGAACTCCTCGAACGAGGTCTCGCCCTTGATCTTCTCGCCGTTGATGAAGAAGGTCGGCGTCGAATCCACCTTCAGGACGTCGCTGGCATATTTCTGGTCGGCGGCGATCTTGTCGAGCAGCGCCTGATCCTTCAGGCAGGCCTCGACCTGCTGCTGGGTGAGGCCGGCCTGCTTGCCGATCCGCGTCAGGGTCTCGGTGGTGTTCTTCACCACCCAGTCGTTCTGCTGGCGGAACAGCATGTCGGTGACTGCGAAGTATTTCGGCCCGTCGCCATTGGCGATGCAGCGGGACAGCATCGAGCCGGCGGCGGCTTTGATGTCGAGCGGGAACTCGCGGAAGATGTAACGCACCTTGCCGGTGTCGATGTATTCCTTCTTGATCTTCGGGAACACCTGCTCGTTGAAGGCGGCACAGTGCGGGCAGGTCATCGAGGCGTATTCGGTGATGGTGACGGTGGCATCGTTGGGCCCGAGCGCCATGTCGGGCAGGGACACGGGCTTGGCGACGTCGGCAGCCGACTGCGCCATGGCGTCGGAGATGAGCCGCAGCGGCGAGAGCCCGGCGAGCGCGGCAAGCCCGGTCAGCGACAGCATCGTAGTGAAGGCGCGGCGGGTGATGATCAAGGTCGGCTCCCGAATTGGCAAAAATCTCGCCCCAGGGGTCCATGAAGTTCCCGTCCGGGCGGCCTGTCGCTAGCTTGAAACGTAGCTTGAGGCAATGGCGAGCGGCAAGGACGGGTCCAGATTGGCCGCGAAATAAGGCTCAATTTCGCTTGATGGCGGCCCCCAGCCGCGCCAGCGCCGTCTTCAGTTGTTCATCTTCGATGTCGCCTAGGCTCTCCGCCACCTTGGCCACCGATTTGGGATCGGGCGGGCCGGGCCGCACCGGTCGTCGGGGGCGCGACAGCGGAGCCTGCCGGAAGGCGAGCTTGCCGACCGCGCTCCAGCCGAAGAAGCGGTTGACGCGCTCCAGGATCACGTCGGCGGAATGCTGGATCTCCAGCGCCATCGGCCCCTCCACCCGCAGCACCAGGGTCGCCGGCTCCTGCGGCTGGCCCTCCACCGGGCGCGGCCATTGCATCTTCAGCGGCTCGGCATGGGCCGCGATCTCCGGACCTGCAATCTGCGCCCACCGCGTCACCAACTCGCGCGCCGCAAACCCCTGCTTGGCATAGGCCTCGGCAAAGACGTCGTTGAGCAGGATGCCCAGCGGCTTGGCGCTGAGGGGACCGGGTTTGGGAGGGAATTTGGACATGGGTCCTTATAGCACTCTGACGCGCCGGCCGCAGAGACTTCGTCGTCATGGCCGGGCATAGCCGTCCGAAGGACGGCGTCGCTTCCGCCCGCCTATGTCCCGGCCATCCACGTTCTTCTGCGAAGAAAGACGTGGATGNCCGCGACAAGCGCGGGCATGACGTGGAGAGATTGAAGTCACACCGCTACAGTGGGAGCATGAGCCCTAAATCCGCGCTGAAGGCGAAATCGGAACCCAGTCAGGCGGATACCTCGTCGCGCCCGGTGGCGTTGCTCGCTTGGTACGACCGCCACCGGCGCCGGTTGCCGTGGCGGGCCGCGCCCGGCGAGACGTCGGACCCATACCGCGTCTGGCTGTCGGAGATCATGCTGCAGCAGACCACGGTGAAGGCGGTCGGGCCCTATTTCGAAAAATTCGTCGCGCGCTGGCCGGATGTCACTGCGCTCGGACGGGCCTCGCAGGATGATGTGCTGCGGATGTGGGCCGGGCTCGGCTATTACTCGCGCGCGCGCAACCTGTACGCCTGCGCGGTCGCGGTGACACGCGAGCATGGCGGCATCTTTCCCGACACCGAGGAGGGGCTGCGTGCGCTACCGGGCATCGGGCCGTACACGGCGGCGGCGATCGCGGCGATCGCCTTCGATCGCCACACGATGCCGGTCGACGGCAATATCGAGCGGGTGGTGTCGCGGCTCTTTGCAGTCGAAGATGAGCTCCCGCAGGCGAAACCTCTGATCCAGCAATTGGCGGCGACGCTGCTTGCAAACTCCCGCGCCGGCGACAGCGCGCAGGCGTTGATGGATTTGGGCGCCTCGATCTGCACGCCGAAAAAGCCGGCCTGCTCGTTGTGTCCGCTGAACGAGGATTGCATCGCGCGCGCGCAAGGCACGCAGGAGACCTTTCCGCGCAAGGCGCCGAAGAAGAGCGGAACGCTCAGGCGCGGAGCGGCCTTCGTCGTCACACGCGGCGAGGAGCTGCTGGTCCGCAGCCGGCCCGAAAAGGGCCTGCTCGGCGGCATGACCGAAGTGCCCGGCTCGGACTGGCTCGCCGGCCAGGACGATGCGGCGGCGAAGCTGCAGGCGCCGGCGCTGAAGGGGCTGTCGCGCTGGCAGCGCAAAATGGGCGTCGTCACCCACGTCTTCACGCATTTTCCGCTGGAGCTGGTGGTCTACACGGCGAAAACCGCAGCCCGCACCCGCGCGCCCGAGGGCATGCGCTGGGTGCCGCTCGCCACCCTTAGGGACGAGGCGCTGCCCAATGTCATGCGCAAGGTCATCGCGCACGCGCTCAACCTTTCAGCGGGCTCGTCCTCCTGACAGCACGCTGGCAGCAGCGCTAAGCTATCGGGTGCGAAACGGAGGCAGCCAATGGTCAAGACCGCGCTCGACAATTTTCCAAGGCCACCCTGTGCGGAGCTGTTGGGATGGCGCCTGCTCGATGCCCGTCCGCAGGAAGGCTGGATCAGGCTCTCGTTCGAGGGCAGGCCGGAGTTCTGCAATCCGGCGGGCTTCATCCAGGGCGGCATGCTCTCGGCCATGCTCGACGACACCATGGGCCCGGCGGTGCTGGTATTGAGTGAGGGCCGGCTCTACACCACCACCATCAGCATGACCGTGAATTTCCTCAGCCCCGCCAAGCCCGGTCCGATCATCGGGGAGGCGAAGGTGACGCAGCTCGGCAAGACGATTGCGTTCGTCGAGGCCAAGCTGACGGCTGCGGACGGCGCCTTGCTGGCAACGGCAAGCGCGACCGAGCGGTTGCTGGAAGCGGCGAGGGTGGTGCGGTAGTCGTTACCGTCGGGGCCGTGTCGCGGAGTGCTGCGCGCAAGGCTTATACAGCGCCTGAAGTGCTTTGCCGCGCAGCAAGATGAGTTGCGGCCTCAACCCGCCGCGTGCCGCGATCCAACGCTGCACCGGCCCGGGATACATGGAGTATAGGTAATTGGTGGCGTCATGGTCGGTAATCGTCCTTCCCTTCCGACCGAAATCCCAAGCAGCGTGGAAGCCGAGAGCGGCCTTCGAGGTCACACAGATTTTGTCAGCGGCAACTGCACCGAGAACGATGGTGCACGATGAGGCACAGAGTCCATCGATGATGACGGTCTCTCCGGAAGTGCGCAGGCGCTCATATCTGTCAACATAGGCGTCGATTAGCCCGCCACGATCGCCGGCGATCCGTATCGCCGCATGACTTGCGTGCATTTCGGTCAGCAAGATAGCCGCCGCAAGCAACCCCGCCCGGAACTTCATGATCGCAGCCTCGGTTATTCGCGTCTATCGAATGGACAAATTTCTCTCGCATCCAAGGATTGGCTTAGATCGAAGCGCACCAGCGGGCGGTTGCGGCCGCTCATGGTCTTCAGCCTCGGCCTGAAAGCGCTGGACCAATTCGGGTCTTTGAAACAGACGGGCGTTGATCTAGGTCAATTGGACATGCAGGGCGCGCCAAATGATGGGGCAAGTGCCTGTCCCGTTGACGGCATCACCCTGCGGATAGAACCGGCACTCCAATGACGGGAGGACGCCCATGTTTCGATATGCTCTGGTTGGCTTGGCCGCAGCCGCTCTTGTCGGCGCAAGCCTTGTTCCCGATGACGCACTCGCCCGCGGCGGCCGCGGAGGAGGTGGCGCCTATCGGGGAGGGGGATTTCACGGAGGAGGCGCGCACTACAGAGGCGGTGCCGTTCACGCTGGTCGCTACGGCCGCGCTCACGTCTCCCGGCCGATAGCAGGGTACCCCGTAGCACGTACTGCGGCGCGTAGAGGCGTCTACCGGGGAGCCGCATACGGAGCCGCGGCAGTCGGAGTCGGAGCGGCGGCGGCAGGTGCATACGGCTACTACAACAACCGTTGCTACGATGCCTATGGCAATTGGGTGTGTTCCGGACAGTATGGATATTGATGGGCCGTGACGGACGCGGGGCGGTTGGACAACTCTTACCGCCCCGCCTTCAGGCGCTCGCGCTTCGCATCTCCCCTGACGATCGGCGGCTTCGCGTTCAGCGCCTCGACCTGGAAGCCCGCAACGCGCTTGTAGTTGGCGGCGATGTCTTCCAGCTCCTGCTGCGACAGCACGTCGGTGACGACCTCAAAGCCGTCGGGCGCGCGCTCCTCGACCAGTTGCATGACCTGCTCGGGTCCGTTCTTGCGGTTGAGCAGGACGAGGTCGGTGGTCGCGGGCCGGCGCTCGGCCTCATAGGCGAGCAGCGCCGCGGTCGTCGGTCCATGCGCGAGAATCTCGCGCGTGATGGTGCGGGCATCGAGGATGGCCTGCGAGGCGCCGTTCGAGCCGATCGGGTACATCGGATGCGCGGCATCGCCCATCAGCGTGACCTTGCCGAAGGTCCATTGCGAGACCGGATCGCGGTCCACCAGCGGATATTCATAGGCGTGCGGGCAGTTCTTGATCAGGCCGGGCACGTCGAGCCAGTCGAACTGCCAGCTCTCGAACCAGGGCAGAAACTCTTCCAGCCGCGCGGTGCGATTATAGTCCTCGCGCCGCCACTGATAGGTCGGCGGCATGTGGCGCTCGGCGACCCAGTTGATCAGATGGTTGCCCGCCGCGTCCGGCGTCTTGCTGATCGGATAGCAGACGAATTTCAGGATCTCGTGGCCGGCCATGATCATGGTGCGGCCGGTCAGGAAGGCCTTGGAAGGCGTGACGCCGCGCCAGAGGATGCGGCCGTTCCAGATCGGCGGGCCTTCATTGGGATAGAGCTTTTCGCGCGCGGCGGAATGGATGCCGTCGGCGGCGATCAGGATCGCGCCGTCGTAACTCCCGGCGGCCTTGCCGGTTGTCCGGTCGATGAAGTCGGCGCGCACGCCGTCTGCCGTCTCGGTCCAGCCGGTCAGATGGTGGCTGGTGAGGATGTTGTCGCGGCCGAGCCGCTCGATCGCGGTGTCGAGCAGGAGCTGTTGCAGCGTGCCGCGATGGATCGAGAATTGCGGCCATTTGTAGCCGGCCTCCAGCCCGCGCGGCTCGCTCCAGATCGGCTTGCCGTGCTTGGAGAAATAGGCGAGCTCGCGCGTCCGCACGCCGCTGGCGTCCAATCTGTCCATCAGCCCGAGCTCGATCAGCTCGCGCACTGCATGCGGCAGCACGTTGATGCCGACGCCGAGCGGCTTCAGTTCCGCGACGCTTTCGAAGACTTTTGCGGGAACGCCGATCTGGTGCAGGCTGAGCGCAAGCGTCAGCCCGCCGATGCCGCCACCGGCGATGAGTACGGTCATGACAAAATCCCCTCCGATTGACGGCGTCTTCGCACGGCCGGGCGGCCGTGGGCAACTGCGAAGAGGTCCCTATGGACGGGGCCGCGGAGGGCCGTTAACCTCGGGTTTTCCCCCATGAGGTCCGACATGCTCAAGCTCTATTACGCGACCGGCACCTGCGCGCTCGCCACCTACATCACCCTGGAGGAGGCGGGTGCCGACTACACGGCTGAACGGCTGAGCTTCAAGGACAACCAGCAGAACAGCCCGGACTATCTCAAGATCAACCCGAAGGGCCGCGTGCCGGCGCTGGTGACCGATCGCGGCGTCCTCACCGAGACGCCGGCGATGCTGGCCTATCTCGCGCAGACCTTCCCGAAGGCGAAGCTCGCGCCGCTCGATGATCCCTTCGACTTCGCCCAGGTGCAGTCGTTCAACTCCTACCTCTGCTCGACCGTGCACATCAATCATGCCCACAAGATGCGCGGTCCTCGCTGGGCGACGCAGGAGAGCTCGTTCGCCGACATGAAGGCGATGGTCCCGAAGACCATGGGCGCCTGCTTCGCCCTGATCGAGCAGAAGATGTTTCGGGGGCCCTGGGTGATGGGCGATCAGTTCACGATCTGCGATCCCTATCTCTACACGCTCTCGACCTGGCTCGAAGGCGACAGCGTCGACATCAACGCGACGCCGAAGATCGCCGATCATTTCAAGCGCATGTCTGACCGCCCCGCCGTAGCAAAGGTGATGGCCGCGCAGAAGGCGTAAGAGCCCGGCTCTTGTAGGGTGGGCAAAGGCGCAAAGCGCCGTGCCCACGATCTTTTTCCGGCGGCGACATGTGGTGGGCACGCTCCGCTTTGCCCACCCTACGGGAGCTACCCGGCCTTCCGCTTCTCCAATTCCCGCCCCGTCTCCAGCATCAGCCGCCGCAGCCAGATCGAGCCGGGGTCCATCTGCGCGCGGGTCGGGTAGAACATGAACTGCTCGTCGATCCCGGGGTCGAGCGGCGGGGTCACCGCGACGAGGCCGAGCTGCTTCGACAGTGCTGCGATCAGCCGGCGTGGCACGAAGGCGACGAGATCGGTGCGGGCGGCGACGTGCAGCGCTTCGAGATAGCCTGACACGACCAGCGAGATGTGCCGCTCGATGCCCTTGGCCCTGAGCCAGGTGTCGATCAGATCCTCGTTGCTGCCTCGGATGATCACGCCGACATGGCGCGCGGCCAGGAACGTCTCGCGCCGCTTCAGCTTCGCGGCCAAGGGGTGGCCGCGCCGCACCGCCAGCGCGTCGCTGTCGACGTAGAGCAGCTGGCGGTGAAAGCCCTTGAAGGCGTTGCCGATCGAGATCACGAGGTCGATGGTGCGGGCGAACTCGGCGTGGAAGATCGCCGATCCCCGCCATGGCACGATGTCGATGCGGACGTTGGGCGCGGCCCGCGTCACCTTCTCCATAAGCGGCGGCATCAGCAGCTCGACTGCGAGATCCGGCATCATCAGGCGGAATTGCCGTTCGCTGCGTGCGGCATCGAAGTCATCGGGCACGAACAGGCCGCGCACCTGATCGAGCGCCTGCGCCAGCGGCGCGCGCAGGGCCTGTGCCCGCGGCGTCAGCTCCATCCGCGCGCCGGTGCGCACCAGCAGCGGATCGCCGAGAATGTCGCGCAGGCGCTGCAGGGCGTGGCTGGCCGCCGGCTGCGACAGGCCCATTCGAAGCGCGGCGCGGCTGACACTGGCCTCGCGCAGCAGGGCGTCGAGCGCGGTCAGCAGGTTGAGGTCAAGCGAATTCAAATTCATCAAGCGAATAGATATCATATTCTCTATCGATTTGAAGAATTTTGATGCTGCGGCGATGATCTCCGCATTCCCACCAAACGGAGATGCCGCCATGAACGCGAGCGCCAACAAGAAACTGATGCAGGATATTTTCGCCGCCGCCGCCAATCCCGATCCGGCCGCGCGCGATCGCGCCCTGTTCGCCGCAAGTCTTGCCGAGGATGCCAGATGGGTCGTGACCGGCCAGTATTCCTGGTCGCGCACCTTCTCGGGCAAGGAGTCGATCCTCAACGATCTGCACGGCTATGTGCGCACCCGCCTGCGCGACCGCACGCGCACCGTCGCGCACCGCTTCATCTCCGACGGCGATGTGGTCGTCGTGGAGGCCAAGGGCGACAACGTCACGCCCGACGGCGTGCGTTACGACAATGACTATTGCCTGGTGTTTCGTCTCGAGGACGGCAAGATCAAGGAGATCCGCGAGTACTGCGACTCGATCCTGACCGAGCGGGCGCTCGGTTCTTTTCCCCAAGGGGGCGTCAGAGCCGCGGGCTGACGGACTTGAGCATGATCTGGTCCGCCCGCCGGCGCCGTCCGTCACCGTTGGCGATGATCGCGTCGGTCTGGCAAAGACTGGCGGAGATCGTCTGTACCAGGCGCGAGCGGTCTTCGGCGCGCCGTCAGCTCGTCATGATGAGCGATCGGGAGCTTCTGGACTGCGGGATGTCTCGTTCGGAGATTGAGTACGAACTGAAGAAGCCCTTCCGGCGGAATTGAAAATATAGAGAGAACGGAGGGATTCAGGGCGGCAATTGCAGCAGGCCACCGCGTAGGCAGGCATGCATCCGGGCGCCCCATGCAGGTATCTATCTGCATGGGTCGCACGCCTTGCGCCAAGGGCGTAGCGCAACTGGCTATAAAATCAGCAGATATTGTGCGCGCCGCTTTGGTGCGCGCGAAAAAAGGGAAGGTTCGATTAACGAGTGTCCCCCATTGTGTCGCGGTGCAGCGTGGGTCGCAAAGACGCGCGGCTGCCAGGGTGGTCGTGACGATTTTGCCGGACTTGTTCGGCCACTCGAAGTGAAATGCATCTGGGTGGACAGTGGGAATGCCGAAGTTTCGTTTGCGGATCAGGGGACGCCTGTACGCAGGCTTCATGGCCTTGGTGGCGGTCGGTCTCGCGATGGCGGTGGTTGCCGTCTGGAATTTGCGGGCGGTGCAGGATCAGGTCGCGAGACAATCCGCACTTTCGGACAGCACGGCGCGGGTTTTGGAAATATCGACCCATCTTCAGGCGATCCAGCGGGCCAATCTGCGTTACGTCTACGACGCCAACGAGCCCGCGATGAAAGAGGCGCAAGAGCGGGAAACCGCTGCGATCGAGCTGTTGCGGGTCGGCGCCAAGGGGACGCTCTCGGAGGATCGGCGAGCGCTCTACAACGGCCTGATCGACGACATTGCCAAGATGCGACGCTTGCGTGACAACCTCGGCGACGCCGTCAACGAGGCGAGAACGGGCAAGGCCACGTTGCTGCCGAGCGGCGAAGAGCTGGCCGTCAAGATGGGCAAGCTGGTCGATGCGGCGCGCGCAGCCGTCGACGAAGACACCGCGGCCCTCGTCGCCGACCTCGAATCCAGGATCCTCCTTGTTCGGGTCGCAAACTGGCGTTTCCTGGCCTTGCGCGACGCGCAGGGACCCGCGAATTTCAGGGCGAGCGTAGACCGGGCGGCGCAACGGCTCGCGGCTCTCGAAAAGAGCCCGCAGGCAGCGGAATTGCGATCCACGCTCGCGCCGGTGAAGACCTCGCTCGGCATCTACAAATCGGCGTTCGAGACGACGTCCGCCGCGATGCTTCAGGCCGACGAGATCTACCACAAGAACCTCGCGCCTCTCATCGTCGACAGCGTCGGCCGGCTCAAGGCCGCGGAAACGACCCTGAAGAAGGACTATCAGGACTCGCGTGCGACCGCCGAAGCCGTAATCGCCGGCACGACGACCGTTCAGGAGATCGCCGGCGGCCTCGCCATCCTGTTCGGCGGCATCGTCGCCTTCCTGATCGCCCGCAGCATCGTCGGTCCGCTGGCCTCGATGACGAGCGCAATGGGGCGGCTTGCCGGCGGCAATCTCGAGGTCGAGATTCCCGGGCGCGGCAAGGCCGACGAGATCGGCGACATGGCCAAGGCGATCCAGGTGTTCAAGGACAACATGGTCGAGACCGAGCGCCTGCGCGCCGAGCAGACCGAGGTCGAGGCGCGGCAGGCCGAAAGCCGCAAGAAAGACATGGTCAGGCTCGCTGATCAGTTCGAGCAGGCGGTCGGCGAGATCGTGAACACCGTGTCGTCGGCATCGAACGAGCTCGAAGCCTCCGCCGGCACCTTGACCACGACCGCTTCGCGGGCCCAGGATTTGTCGACGGAGGTCGCCAGCGCCTCGCAGGAGGCGTCGGCCAATGTGCAGGCGGTTGCATCGGCGACCGAGGAGCTGTCCTCCTCGGTGTCCGAGATTGCCCGCCAGGTGCAGGAATCCGCCCGCATCGCGGTCGAGGCCGTTGGTCAGGCGAGCAGGACCAATGACCGGGTCGGCGCGCTCTCCAAGGCCGCCGCGCGGATCGGCGACGTGGTCGAACTGATCAGCACCATCGCCGGCCAGACCAATCTGTTGGCGCTGAACGCCACCATCGAGGCGGCGCGCGCAGGTGAAGCCGGCCGCGGCTTTGCCGTCGTCGCCTCCGAGGTCAAGGCGCTCGCCGAGCAGACTGCGAGGGCCACCGGCGAGATCGCCCAGCAGGTGTCCGGCATCCAGGCCGCGACGGAGGAATCGGTCGGCTCCATCAGGGAGATCAGCGGCACCATCGAGCGGCTGTCGGAGATTTCGTCGACGGTCGCGGCCGCCGTGGAGCAGCAGGGCGCGGCGACGCAGGAGATTTCCCGCAACGTCCAGCAGGCGGCTCATGGCACGCAGAGGGTGTCGTCCAACATCGGCGACGTGCAGCGCGGCGCCTCCGAAACCGGGTCGGCCTCATCGCAGGTGCTGTCGGCAGCGCGCTCGCTGTCGGCCGACAGCAACCGCCTCAAGCTCGAAGTGGCCAAGTTCCTGAACTCGGTCCACGCCGCCTGAATCCCAAACACAAAAGGCCACGCGCATGCGCGTGGCCTCGAAGAGCGGCGCGGTGCGCTCAGGCGACCTTGGTCGCCATGTGCTTGAACATGTTGGCGCGCGCCTCGTCGTCCATCTCGGCCTTGAAGGTGAACTTGTCCTTCAGAGCGATCGCACGCGCAGCCGCCGGGCGCGCCGAGATCTCGTCGACCAGCCGCTTCACGTTCGGGTAGCGCGCAAAGGCGTCGTCGCCGAGCTTGAACGGCAGCATCCGTGCCCAGCCCCACAGCGCCATGTCGACGATCGAATAGCTGTCGCCGACCATGTAGCTGCGCCCTTTGAGGTGTGCGTCGAGAATCTTGTAGTGGCGGTCGGTCTCGTACTGGTAGCGGTTATGGGCGTAGTCGTGGTTCTGGTCCTTCGGCGCAAAATGCTTGAAGTGCACGGCCTGCCCCGAATACGGCCCGACGCCGGTGGCGATGAACATCAGCCATGACAGCGTCTCGCCGCGCACGCTCACGGCGGGCAGGAACTTGCCGGTCTTCTCGGCGAGATAAAGCAGGATGGCGTTGCTGTCGAACACGATGGTGCCGCCATCGTCGATCGCCGGGACCTTGGCATTCGGATTGATCTTGAGGAATTCCGGCGTGAACTGCTCGCCCTTGCGGGTGTCGATCTTCACCGGCTCGAAGGGCAGGCCGGACTCTTCGAGATAGAGCGCAACCTTGGTCGGGTTCGGCGATCCGTTGAAATAGAATTTGAGCATCGATCTCCCCAATGTTTGTTGCAAGGCGCGAACGCAGCGTCATGGCCGCGCCGCCTGTCTTGCCTGAACCCGTTGCGGGAGGGCAACCGGCGAGTTTGCCGGGCGGTATCTGCGCAGTACGCAGATCAGCCGGCGTAACAAAGGCCGATTGCCGCCGTAATGACCATCGCGGCGCCGACCGCTTCCAGCCGCAGCCCGAGCCGCGTGGCCAGATGCATGTCGGAGGCCCGCGCCGCGCGCTCCGATCCGCGCGCATAGCCGTGAACGATGACGTCGTGATTGAAATTGTCGTGAGCCTCGTTGCTGCTGGCGAGCCCGACGCAGATCACGAGCACGCCGAACAGCGCGAGGCCGAAGAATCCCAGCAGGGCGATCAGGAACATCGGAAACATGCCGAGCAGGAAGATCGGCAGCAGCGGCACCAACAGCAATGTCTCGGACTGTCGTCGCATGGGGCCCACCGGTCAGGACGGGAGCTGACCGGGCAAATCTAGTCCCGACTGCCGCCCCATTCAAGGCGCCGTAGGGTGGACAAGGGCGCGTTTGCGCCGTGCCCACGTCTTCGCGTCAATTGGGCAGGACGTGGGCACGCTTCCGCCGTCGCTCTTCGAGCTATGGCGGACAAGTCGCTTTGCCCACCCTACAAGATCGTGGGAAGCGGCTACTCCGACGCCATGCCGGCGCGGATTTCGGCGCGGAGCTCGTCGATCAGCTTGAGACCCTTCTTGGTCTCGACGTGCCAGAAGGTCCAGCCGTTGCAGGCTTGCGCGCCCTGCGCCACCGCGCCGATGCGGTGGATCGAGCCGACCTTGTCGCCGAACATGATGGCGCCGTCGGCACGCACCAATGCGCCGAGCTTCTTCTTGGCGTCGAACAGCTTCGTGCCGGGCATGATCATGCCGCGCTCGATCAGCTCGGAGAATGCGACCCGCGGTGCTTCGCGCGCAGTCATGAACGGGGCGAGGCTCTCCTCCGGCAGCGGCTCGACCTTGGCGATGCGGGCTTCCGCGGCCTTCGCGTAGGTCTTGTCGCGCTCGAAGCCGATATAGGAGCGGCCGAGGCGTTTTGCGACCGCGCCGGTGGTGCCGGTGCCGTTGAAGGGATCGATCACGAGATCGCCGGGCTTGGATGAGGACAGCAGCACGCGCGCGAGCAGGCCTTCCGGCTTCTGCGTCGGATGCACTTTCTTCCCGTCGGCGCCCTTGAGGCGCTCCTCGCCGGTGCAGAGCGGGATCAGCCAGTCGGAACGTGCCTGCACGTCCTCGTTCGCGGCCTTCAGCACCTCGTAGTTGAACGTGTAGCCCTTGGCCTTTTCGTCGCGCGCGGCCCAGATCATGGTCTCGTGCGCATTGGTGAAGCGGCGACCGCGGAAATTCGGCATCGGGTTCGACTTGCGCCAGACGATGTCGTTCAGGAGCCAGAATCCGAGGTCCTGCATGATCGCGCCGACGCGGAAGATGTTGTGATAGGAGCCGATCACCCAGATCGTCGCCGACGGCTTCATCGCGCGGCGCGCGGCAAGCAGCCAGGCGCGGGTGAAATCGTCATAGGCGGAGAACGAATCGAACTTGTCCCAGTCGTCGTCGACGGCGTCGACATGGGATTCGTCGGGGCGCTTGAGATCGCCCTTGAGCTGGAGATTGTAGGGCGGATCGGCGAACACGAGATCGACCGAACCAGCCTGAAGCTTCGACATCTCGGCGACGCAATCACCGAGAATGATGCGATGCGAGGCGGACTCAAAGTTTGTGCGGGGCGCCCTTGCAGACGCCCCGCGACGCGACTCTACCATGACTCAAGAACTCTGACTCAGGCGACGCTGTCGGCGACGCGGGACCAAACAACCGACTGACCGTTACATTGAAGCGGCAAAGTAAAAATCGACTTAACCCGCCGCTTTCGTGAGCAGTCCCCGCACCGCGTCCGGCGCGCTGGTCGTCGTGCGCATTCGTCGTGTTTTACAGTGTATTTCGCAATTCTTCGCGTTGCGGGAGCAGCCCCGGCGCCAAAAAAGCCCTAAATTTCTCTCGGAAAAAATTGCTCGACCCTCGGAAAAAATTGCTGGCATCGCCATGTTGCCGCACTAGGCAATTTTTGCCGGCCACGATATTGATAAAGGCAAGGGAAATTTTACGTGTGTGGCGCGTTGAGCTTTCGCGCTCCTGCGCGCCGACGAAACTGAATCAGGGGTCCCGGGAATCGGGGGCTCCAAAGGGAAGGCCGCCATGCGTTACGATGACTTCCGCCGCAGCGACGACATCGAGGATCGTCGCGACGAGGGTGGCGGCGGTGGAGGCGGTGGGTTCGGCCTGCCGATGGGCGGCGGCGGGCTCGGCATCGGCACCATCATCGTGCTCGGCCTGGTCGGCTATGCCTTCGGCATCGATCCGCGCATCCTGATCGGCGGTGCCGAGATTCTCACCGGCGGCGGCCAGGCGCCGAGCTATCAGACCGATCGCCAGGCCTCGTCAGGCAAGCGCGGGGCGCCGACGGACGAGATGGGAAGCATGATCTCCGGCATTCTCGGCGAGATCGACGATCGCTGGAGCGAAATCTTCCAGGCCTCCGGCCAGTCCTACACTGGTCCGAAGGTCGTGCTGTTCCGCAACGTCACCAATGGTGGCCGCTGCGGCCGGGCAGAGTCGGCGATGGGGCCGTTCTATTGTCCGCCGGATCGCACCATCTTCCTCGACACCTCGTTCTTCCGCGAGGTCGAGACGCGCTTCCGCGGCTGCTCCGGCAAGTCCGCCTGCAATTTCACCACCGCCTACATCATCGCCCATGAAGCCGGCCATCACATCCAGAACCTGCTCGGCATCATTCCGCGCGTGACGCGGCTGCAGCAGCAGGCGGGCTCGAAGGCGGAGGCCAACGCGCTCCAGGTGAAGGTCGAATTGCAGGCCGATTGCCTGTCCGGCGTCTGGGTCAATCGCGAGGCGAAGAAGCGTCCGAACTTCCTCGAGCCCGGCGACATCGACGCCGCGCTGACCACGGCGAGCGCGATCGGCGACGACACGCTGCAGCGCCAGGCCACGGGACGCGTCGTGCCCGATTCCTTCACCCACGGCTCGGCCGCGCAGCGCAAGCAGTGGTTCATGACCGGCTATCAGCAGGGCACGGTCCAGGCCTGCAACACGTTCGGCGGCGGGCAGTAGTAAGCTATTAGTGGCGTCATCCTGAGGTGCTCGCCACTTGGCGAGCCTCGAAGGATGGCGGAGCCTGCGGCCCATCCTTCGAGGCTCGCCCTGCGGTGCCCTTGCACCGCACGGCGCGCACCTCAGGATGACGGCGGTGGGCAGGAAACAGGAGTGAAGTCGTGGCCTCCACAGACGAAGCAAAACAATTCATCCCGCTCGACATCGCGGTGCTCACCGTGTCCGACACCCGTGCGCTCGCGGATGACAAGTCCGGCCAGACGCTCGCCGACCGCCTTGCCGCAGCGGGCCATCGCCTCGCCGCCCGCGAGATCGTCACCGACGATGTCGAGGCGATCCGCGCCGTCGTTCGCCGCTGGATCGCGGATGCCGGCATCGACGTCGTCATCACCACCGGCGGCACCGGCTTCACCGGGCGCGACGTCACGCCGGAGGCGATCGAGCCGCTGTTCGAAAAGCGCATGGACGGTTTCTCGATCGCGTTCCACCTGCTGAGCCACGCCAAGATCGGGACGTCGACGATCCAGAGCCGCGCCACCGCCGGCGTCGCGGGTGCGACCTACATCTTCTGCCTGCCAGGCTCCCCCGGCGCCTGCCGCGACGGCTGGGACGGCATCCTTGCCGCTCAGCTCGACTACCGCACGCGGCCCTGCAATTTCGTCGAGATCATGCCGCGGCTGGACGAGCATCTGCGCCGGCCGAAGGCTCAAGGCGCAACGGTGTGATTGCTTTCTCCCTTCTCCCCTTGTGAGAGAAGGTGGCGCGAAGCGCCGGATGAGGGGTCTCTATCCGCACGGAATACGCTGAGACATACCCCTCACCCAAGTGAGCCTGTGTCTGCCGGCGTCGCTGCCCTCTCCCACAAGGGGCGAGGGCACATTCATGCGCATCGCGCTCGTCGCAAAATCAGAGATCCCGCTCCCAGGTCTCGCCGACCAGATCGGCACCGAAGCTATGGTGCTTCTCTTCCTTCACGAGCTTGAAGCCCGCACTTTGATAGATGCCGCGCGCGGCAACCAGGATGCTTTGCGTCCACAGCGTCATCCTGCTGTAGCCGCGCTCGCGTGCACCCTGGATGCATTGCTCGACCAGCGCGCGGCCGACACCGAGCCCGCGCGCTTTCTTCTCCACCTGCAACAGGCGCAGCTTGGCGATCTCGTTCGTGGCCTTGACCAGGAAGATCGAGCCGACCGGCTCGCCGGCCACTTCCGCGATCCAGCAGTGCTCGCGCGCGGCATCGTAGTTCTTGATGAACTGTGCGCAGATCTCGGCGACCAGCGCCTCGTAGCTGATGTCCCAGTTGTAGTCCGCGGCATAGGCGGCGGCCTGCTTGGAGATGACCCAGCCCATGTCGCCGATGCGATGGCTGCGCAGCATGAAGGCCGCAGGCTGGGTTCGACGTTGCTCCAGCACGGCCTCGATGGTCGCCATGGCCTGCGTGAGCCGCGCTGCATCGCTGGCCGAAAGCTGGGCCAGCATTGCGGCGACCTCGTTTTGCGAGCTCAGGTTCAGCTTGGCGTAGGTCTGGCGGCCCTTGGCGGTGAGGCTAAGCTGGTATTGCCGGCGATCGGCGGGCAGGGGCCTTCGCGTGATCAGCCCCTTTTCGTCGAAGCTTTGCACGATGCGGCTGAGATAGCCGGGGTCGAGGCCAAGCTCGTTCCCGATCTCCTTTGCCGCCAGCTCGTCGCGATGCGCGAGTTCATAGAGCACCCGGGCCTCGCTGAGCGAGAACGGGCTCTTCCCAAGATGCTGGTCGAGCACACCGAGCTTGCGGGTATAGAAGCGGTTGAAGGCGCGGACCGCCGCGATGCGATCGTCAGCGACCTGTTCGATCGCAAGGGCTGATGGGGAAGAGCTTGATGGCATGGGGCACCTCGATACTTGCCATTGTCAATTAATTATTTGACTTTGGCAAGTATGTGCTGACTTCAGCCGACCATGACGATCCGGCTGCGCAGCATGGTCCGGGACGAGCGGCCGAGCCGGCGCAGCAGCCGTGCCTCGGAACGGCGGGCCTGCGGCGGGTAACCGCCGATCCGGTCGTAATGATCACGCGCAATCAAAAGGCCCTGATCGCCGAGCGGGCCGATCACCCTGCGCACCACGGCCCGGAGGACGTCGCGCAATCCGGTATCGACGTAAGGCGAGCGCGCATAGCGGAACACGGCAGCACGGTCCCGTCCGCTGGTCGCGACGGCCTGGATGAACTGGGTGGTTTCCTCGATCCAGCCGGTTTCGAGCACGGCGCCTGCGGGCAGGAACATCAGCCACGGCGAGCGGGCCTGGAGCGCGCCGGCCGCGAGCGCGGCGCCTTGCGAAGATCCCTCGAAGCCGACGAAACGGCAGCCTGCGACGTCGGCAACCCGCTCGATGACGCCGTTGCGGGTGCCGTCGACCAGAAGCACCTCGCGGATGACGCCGGCGGCGGCCCCGGGGACCAGCGCGGCCAGAGTCGCCACCGCGGTCTGCTCGACGCCTTCGGTCGGAATGATGACGCTCAGCATGATTGAGGCTTCAATGTCTGCACTTCGGGAGAAGCGTAGCTTGTTATGATGTTGTCATAAACACGTGGCGTTGCCGAGTGCAACTTTCCGGCCGCGCCTCGGCGTGCGATGGTAAACTGCAGCCAGTCCTCGCAGCCAAATGTGTCACGCGCGGGTTGGCGATGTTGCCGAATGTTTCGGCACAAGCGCGTCCCGGGGGTATTAACCCGGAGTTTTACGGCGACATTGCGCGGCGCGCGGGTAGCCGGCTCCTGCAGGGAGGGTGCGCTCTGCAAGAAAGGTTCGAACGGGAAATGTGTGACTTTGGTGCCGGTGGAGGCTTCCTGTGAACGCCGATCAACTCGCTGTTGGCACGGCGTCAACGTCGCCGAAGCCGGAGGCTGCGCCGACCTTGCGGATCCGCGCGCTGATGCTGGGCGACCGCATCAATGCCGCCGGTCTCGAGATCGGCACGCTGGTCTCGTCGACGCCCGCCGCCTTCCGTGTCCATGCCGGCCTTGCCGTGATCTTCCGTTACGGCGTCGTGGTGCTGATCGGGCTGCTCCCGTCCGAGGAGAAAGTGCTGATCGACAGCCTGAAGCCGCGGGTGATCGGCGAGCTCAGCCCATATGAGGAAGAGATCGCGCAGGCGCAGCTCTGCAAGGATGAAAGCACTGAAGCGATCCAGCCGGGCGGACCGATCTGCCTCGCAAAGTTCTCCGACGACCGGCTGCTGCTGGTTGCGGACGCGCTCGCCAAAAGCACGTCGCTCGCGCGCGACGAGCGCCGCGTCGCCGCGGTCTTCGATGTGATCGAGCCGTTTGCGCGGGAGCTCGCCGAGCACGGCCGCACGCCGCGCCGTCGCAAGGGCATCCTGCAATTGATCGGCAATGCACTGCTGGTGCAGCAGCGCGTCGCCGGCCGCGTCGCGATCGCCGAGAAGCCCGACGTGCTCTGGGAGAAGCCCGAGCTCGACCGGCTCTATTCCCGCCTCGAGGACGAGTACGAGCTGAAAGAACGCCTCGACACGCTCGAGCGCAAGCTCACCGCGGTGTCGGAGACCGCCAACGCGCTGACCGACATCATCGACACCCAGCGCTCGCTGCGCCTGGAGATCGCGGTCGTGGTGCTGATCGTGATCGAGGTCGCGATCGGGTGTTTTCAGATCTGGTCGGGGACGCATTGAGCGCTTTTTTTCCGCGCGCTGTTGTGCCTCAATCTCCACGAGTCCGGTGTCGTAGGGTGGGC
The DNA here is from genome assembly GCF_000379585.1 of Bradyrhizobium sp. WSM2793. NCBI lineage: Bacteria > Pseudomonadati > Pseudomonadota > Alphaproteobacteria > Hyphomicrobiales > Nitrobacteraceae > Bradyrhizobium > Bradyrhizobium sp. WSM2793. The sequence goes on from NZ_KB902846.1 coordinate 194,975, forward strand.
AAAGGCGCTCTTGCGCCGTGCCCACCACCTGTCGCTGCGGGAGAAATATCGTGGGCACGGCGCTTTTCCGCCTTTTGCCCACCCTACGATATTGTCCCTTTAGGTTGCAGCACCGCTGCACAGTGGCGTGCGATCGTCATCTCCTCATCCGTCGAGATGACGAACACGTCGACGGCGTTTCCGCCCCCGCTGATCCGCTCGCGCGCCGCGTCATTCGCCGTCGCATCGATCCGCACGCCGAGCCAGCCGAGCCGCTCGCCGATCGCGCTGCGGATCTCCTTGGCGTGCTCGCCGATGCCGCCGGTGAAGACCAGGCAATCGAGGCCGCCAAGCGTGGTCGCCATCATCGCGACCTGCTGCGCCGCGCGGAAGGTGAAGAGATCGACCGCCTCCCGTGCGGCAATCTCGCCGCTCGCCAGCAGCGTGCGCATGTCCGCGGAGATACCCGAGACGCCTAGCAGGCCCGACTGGTGATAGAGCAGGTGCTGGACATCCTCGATCGACATCTTTTCGTGTTGTTGCAGATAGAGCAGCACGCCGGGATCGATCGTGCCGCAGCGCGTGCCCATCACGAGGCCGTCAAGCGGCGTCAGTCCCATGGTGGTGTCGACGCTGCGGCCGTTGCGCAACGCGCACAGGCTGGCGCCGTTGCCCAGATGCGCGATGACGGTGCGCTTGGCGACGAGCTCCGGCGCAATCTCGGCGAGGCGTCCCGCGACATATTCGAAGGAGAGGCCGTGAAATCCGTAGCGTCGCACGCCTCGTTCCTCGTAGCGCCTCGGAATCGCGAAGCGGCTCGCGGGCGGCGTCAGGCCGTGGTGGAACGCGGTATCGAAGCACGCGATCTGCCTCAGCGCTGGCCGGATCGCCGCGAGCGCGCGAATTGGCGCGAGGCACCGCGGCTGGTGCAACGGCGCCAGCGGCGTCAATGCCTCCAGCTTCGCGGTGACGTCGTCGGTCAGCGCGACCGGACCTGAATAGTCCGGCCCGCCATGAACGATGCGATGGCCGACGGCGCGCAGATGACGTTCGCCGAACCGGTCCTCGATGAAGGCGAGCACATCGGCGAACAGATGGCCGCCATCGGCGTCCGGCGCCTCTGTCCGCGTCTCGAACAGGTCTTCGCCGGCGGGGCTCTTCACCACCAGCCGGGGCTTTGCCTCGTGCTCGTCGAGCAGCCCCTTGCAGAGCAGGTTGGGTTCAACAGCCGAGATCTCGAACAGGCCGAACTTGATGCTCGACGATCCCGAGTTGAGGACGAGGACCGTGTCCGGCATGGCTAATCGCCGGCCTCAGTCGGGGTGTTGCCGCCGGAGCTGTTGGGCCAGACCCATCCCTGGACATCAGGCATGTCCTCGCCGTGCTCGCGCACATACCGCGAATGCTCGATCAGCTTGTCGCGGAATTGCTGCTTGGCCCGCGCGGCCCTAGCCGCCAGCCCGGGCACGCGTTCGATCGCCTCGATCGCGAGGTGGTAGCGGTCGAGCTCGTTGAGCACGACCATGTCGAACGGCGTCGTCGTGGTGCCTTCCTCGGCAAAGCCGCGCACATGCAGGCCGGCATGGTTGGTGCGGTTATAGGTAAGGCGGTGGATCAGATAGGGGTAGCCGTGATAGGCGAAGATGACAGGCTTGTCGCGCGTGAACAGGCTGTCGAAGTCGCGGTCCGAAAGCCCATGAGGATGCTGATCCCTCGGTTGCAGCGTCATGAGGTCGACGACGTTGACGACGCGGATCTTCAGGTCCGGCAGCGCCTTGCGCAACAGGTCGACGGCGGCGAGCGTCTCCAGCGTCGGCACATCGCCGGCGCAGGCCATCACCACGTCGGGCTCACGGCCTGCATCCTCCGTCCCGGCCCATGTCCAGATGCCGATGCCGGCATCGCAATGCGTGGCTGCTTCCTGCATCGACAGCCATTGCGGCGCCGGCTGCTTGCCGGCAACGATCACGTTGATGCGGTTATAGGTCCGCAGGCAATGGTCGGCGATCCACAGCAGCGTGTTGGCATCCGGCGGGAAGTAGATGCGAACGATATCGGCCTTCTTGTTGGCGACGAGATCGACGAAGCCGGGATCCTGATGGCTGAAGCCGTTATGGTCCTGCCGCCAGACATGCGAGGTCAGGAGATAATTGAGCGAGGCGATCGGGCGCCGCCATGGCAGATCGCGCGTGACCTTCAGCCATTTGGCGTGCTGGTTGAACATGGAATCCACGATGTGGATGAAGGCCTCGTAGCAGGAGAAGAAGCCGTGGCGTCCGGTGAGCAGATAGCCCTCGAGCCAGCCTTGGCAGAGATGCTCGCTCAAGACTTCCATGACGCGGCCGTCCTGCGCGAGGTGCACGTCGTAAGGCTCGATCGGCTCCATCCAGACCCGCTCGGTCTCCTCGAACACCGCATCCAGCCGGTTTGACGCGGTCTCGTCCGGGCCCATGATGCGGAAATTGCGCTCCTTCGCGTTGAGGCGGATGACATCGCGCAGGAATTTGCCGAGCTCGCGCGTCGCTTCGGCTGCCACGCCGCCGGGCTGCGGCACCTCGATGGCGAAGCTGCGGAAGTCTGGCAGCTTCAGCTCCTTCTTGAGCAGGCCGCCATTGGCATGCGGATTGGCGCCCATGCGGCGAATGCCTTCGGGCGCGAGCGCCTGAAGTTCTGGAATGAGCGCGCCGCTCTTGTCGAACAGCTTTTCCGGCTCGTAGCTGCGCATCCAGTCTTCGAGCACTTTGAGGTGCGCCGGGTTGTCGCGACAGCCCGCCACCGGCACCTGATGCGCGCGCCAAAAACCCTCGACCTTCTTGCCGTCGACCTCTTTTGGGCCGGTCCAGCCTTTCGGGCTGCGCAGCACGATCATCGGCCAGCGCGGCCGCTCGACTGCCTTGCGGCCGTCGCGGGCGTGCTGCTGGATCGAGCGGATGCTGGCGAGCGCAACGTCGAGCGCATCCGCCATGGCCTGATGCATCAATTTGGGATCGTCGCCCGCGACGAACAGCGGCTCGTGGCCGAACCCGCGGAACAGGTCGCGGATCTCGCTGTCCCGCATCCGCCCGAGCACGGTCGGGTTGGCGATCTTGTAGCCGTTCAGATGCAGGATCGGCAGCACCGCGCCGTCATGCGCGGGGTTCAGGAACTTGTTGGAGTGCCAGGAGGCCGCGAGCGGGCCGGTTTCCGCTTCGCCGTCACCGACCACGCAAGCCACGATCAAGTCCGGATTGTCCAGCGCCGCACCGTAGGCGTGCACCAGCGCGTAGCCGAGCTCGCCGCCTTCGTGGATCGAGCCCGGCGTTTCCGGCGCCGCGTGGCTCGGAATGCCGCCGGGAAAGGAGAACTGCCTGAACAGCTTGCGCAATCCGTCCGTGTCGCGCGCGATGTCGGGATAGATCTCGCTGTAGCTGCCTTCCAGATAGGTGTTGGCGACCATGCCCGGCCCGCCATGGCCGGGACCGCAGACATAGAGCACGCTGACATCCAGCGCGCGGATGACGCGGTTGAGATGGGCGTAGATGAAGTTCAGGCCGGGCGTCGTGCCCCAATGGCCGAGCAGACGCGGCTTGATGTGCTCGGCCCGCAACGGCTCGCGCAGCAGCGGATTGTCGAGCAGGTAGATTTGCCCGACGGAGAGGTAGTTCGCGGCGCGCCAGTAGCGATCGAGGAGGTCGAGGTTGCTGCTTGCTGCGGCCGATTGTTGTTGATTTGTCATGTTCCTGCTGACCTTCACCCGGCGATCGTCACCAACATTGTTCCGCGACGATTGATCCCTGGCCGGCATCAAACGAAATCGTTGCGACGGGTGTGTTGCGTGAGGTCAAAGGACCGCGCCCGAAATTTGGGCGGCTACTTTGCATGGGGTTGTTTTCCCATTTTTTGTTTGTGTTCTTGATTTGTTCCGTTGTCGTGCTATCTTGGCTTCATGAGTCCAGCAGCATCCTGTCATGCTCTCAAACACCCGCCGGTCAAGGCGCCCTCCGAGCCGGCGAGTGTGGACTCTGACTTTCCAGAGCTTGGCGTCGCCATCGACCGCGCACGCAGGCGAGGGCGGGGGGCACAGTCGAATGCCAGCGGCCGCTATGAGGCCGAGGCGCGCGTCGCCTTCGACGACGGCTGGCAGAGCCTGGAAGAGCTGCCGCCGTTCAAGACCATTGTCGGGGTCGACACCTCGCGCAAGGTGATCACCCGCAACGATTCCCCCGATATCGGCTTCGACCGCTCGATCAATCCCTATCGCGGCTGCGAGCATGGCTGCGTCTACTGCTTCGCGCGGCCGACCCATGCCTATCTCGGCCTGTCGCCCGGGCTCGACTTCGAGTCAAAGCTGTTCGTCAAGCCCGAGGCGCCGGCGCTGCTGGAGAAAGAGCTCGCCGCGACTGGCTATGAGCCCCGGATGATCGCGATCGGCACCAACACCGATCCCTATCAGCCGATCGAGCGCGAGCGCAAAATCATGCGCGGCATCCTCGAGGTTCTCGAGGGTGCCGGCCATCCCGTCGGCATCGTCACCAAGTCGGCGCTGGTGGTGCGCGACATCGATATTCTCGCGCGGATGGCCAAGCGCAACCTCGCCAAGGTCGCGATCTCCGTCACCTCGCTCGATCCGAAGCTCGCGCGCACCATGGAGCCGCGCGCCTCGACGCCGCCGAAGCGGCTGGAGGCGCTGAAGCAGCTCTCGGACGCCGGCATTCCCACCACGGTGATGGTTGCGCCCGTGATCCCCGCGCTGAACGATTCCGAGATCGAGCGCATCCTCGATGCTGCCGCCCATGCCGGCGTCAAGGAAGCCTCCTATGTGCTGCTGCGGCTGCCGCTGGAGGTGCGCGATCTCTTCCGCGAATGGCTAATGGCGAACTATCCCGACCGCTATCGCCACGTCTTCACGCTGATCCGCGACATGCGCGGCGGCCGCGACTACGATGCGAAATGGGGCGAACGGATGAAGGGCACCGGACCAATGGCCTGGACCATCGGCCGCCGCTTCGAGATCGCCTGCGACAGGCTCGGCCTCAACAAACGGCGCTCCAAGCTGACGACCGATCACTTTGCGCGGCCGAAGCGGAACGGCGATCAGCTCAGCCTGTTCTGATCGGGGAAGTGGAAGAGGCGTCGCATGGTCAAGGAACTTCACCCGCCGGTGCCGCGGCTCACTGTCATCACGCTTGGCGTCAGCGATATCCGTGCCAGCATCGCTTTTTACGACGCGCTCGGTTTTGCGCGCCGGCTAAAGGCGACCGGCGAGGCCGTCGCTTTCTACGATACCGGTGGCCCGGTGCTCGCGCTGTATCCCTGGGATCAGCTCTCGGCCGACGCGACGTTGCCGGACCGGCCGAGGCCATCGACCTTCCGCGGCATCACCATCGCCTGGAACTGTCGGACCCGAGAGGAGGTCGATGCGGTGCTGGCCTTTGCCCTCGGCAGGGGGGCAAAGCTGGTGAAGGCCGCGCACGAGACCCATTATGGCGGCTATTCCGGTTATTTTGCCGATCCCGACGGCCATCCCTGGGAGGTCGTGGTCGCACCCGGCATCGAGGTCGGCGAGGACCGGCGGGTGCATCTGGCGGAATAGGGCGGCCTGAATAACGGGAATTGCGCGGGGTTCCCGGTTGCGCCGGCCGGGCCGCTTGCGCACGATCCCCGCCATGATTCGGGACAAGTCCGCCAAGACACCGGCCAAAGACGCGCCAAAGAAGGACGCTGCGAAGAAGGCAGCGCCCGCCAAGGCCGGCAAAGCGCCTGCGACCAAAACAACGACCGTTCCCGCAGGCAAGAAAGGCATCATCGCGGTCGCACCGCCGAGCTTCCGGCGCGAGCGCGCGCTGATCAAGCGCGGCGTCTGGCCGGTCGCCGGCTGCGACGAAGCCGGCCGCGGACCGCTCGCCGGCCCCGTGGTAGCCGCGGCCGTGATTCTCGACCCCGACCGGATTCCGCGCGGCATTGACGATTCCAAGCGCCTGACCGCCGAGGAACGCGAAAAACTGTTCGACAAGATCTGCGCCACCGCCCAGGTCTCGGTCGCCGTCGCCTCGCCCTCGCGAATCGACCGCGACAATATATTGCGCGCCTCATTGTGGGCGCTGAAGCGCGCCGTGGTGGCACTGCCGGAGGCGCCGAGGCACGTCTTCGTCGACGGCCGCGACCGGCTCGACACTCCTTGCGATTGCGAAGCCGTGATCGGCGGCGATGGCATCGTGCTGTCGATCGCGGCGGCCTCCATCATCGCCAAGGTGACGCGCGACCGCCTGATGTGCGCGCTGGCGCAGGACTGCCCAGGCTACGGCTTCGAGCAGCACAAGGGCTACGCCGTCCCCGAGCACCTCGACGCGCTCGACCGTCTCGGCCCCTCGGTCCATCACCGCCGCTTCTTCGCCCCGGTTGCGGCGGCGCGTGCCAAGCACATGCCGTGGACCGTCGAGCCGGTGCAGGATCTGTTTACGGTGACGGAGGTCGAGGTGCCGGTGGAAGCCAGCGTGGAGATCGACGCGTCGGCGGGTCTCTAACGGCTCTCTCCGCTGCCCTCTTCGCCTCTCCCGCGTGCGGGGAGAGGCCGCTTCCATCCGAGATGGGATGCGGGTGAGGGGCAGCCTCCGCGAGTCCATCTGTCACAGTGATTACCGACGCAGCCCCTCACCCCGACCCTCCCAGCGCGAGCGAAGCTCGTCGCGCCCCGTAAGAACGGGGAGAGGGAGCACACCGTCGTTGCCACGACGCGTGACGCCCCTTATCAAAGTGTTTGTGAGCGAATAGGGCCGGCTGGACGGGTTGGCTGCATCTTTCGGACGTTGCATGCGGTTTACCTCCCTGGTCATCGAGCTCATTCGCGCCCGGCCGCGGCTGATCGTCTGGATCGCCGTGCTGCTGCAGGCCGCGATGTGGCTGTTCGTGGCGCTGGTGTTCTACCGCAGCCCGCCCGGCAGCCTCGCGACGCTCCTGGCTTTCGGACGTGAATACCAGGTCGGCACCGATCTCGGTCCGCCCTTGCCGGTCTGGCTCGCCGACATCGCCTATCGCGCCGCCGGCGGCCACATGTTCGGCGTCTATGTGCTGGCCGAGCTCTGCGAGATCGCGACGTTCATTGCGCTCTATCATCTCTCCCGCGCCGTGGTCGGCTCGCAGCAGGCAGTGCTCGCGGTGCTCTTGACCATGACGGTGCTCGCCTTCTCCTCGTCGGCGCTCGACTTCGGCCCGCTTGTCCTGGCCCGGCCGCTGTGGGCGCTGCTGCTGCTGCACTCCTGGCAGATCATCGGCCAGCGCCGCGGCAATGCCTGGTTCGCCTGGTCGATCGAGGCCGGTCTCCTGCTGCTGACGACGCCCGCGGCCATCTTCCTGCTGCTGCTGCTTGTCGTCTTCGCAGTCTCGACCACCGGCGGCCGCCGGACGCTGCGCGCGCTCGATCCGCTGTTCGCGCTTGTTGTCGTCGCGGTGCTGGCGCTGCCCTATGCGGTCTGGCTGATGCGTGCCGAGACGCTGGTGATGCCGGCCTTGCCGCCAGTTGCGGAGCTGAATGCCCGCGCCCTGCATGCGGCCTGGCTGTTCGGCGGCCTTGTGCTCGGGGCCGCCGCGATCCCGGCGCTGACCTTCCTCAACGCCGGCCTGTTCGCCGGCAAGGGCGAGGAGCCGCCGATCATCTATCGGCCGCCGGTCGAGCCGTTGGGGCGCAACTTCGTCTATTTCTTCGCGCTGGCGCCCGCGCTGGGCGCGGTGCTGATCTCCGGCCTGCTCGGGCTCGAATCCGTCGTCGGCGGCGCCGGCGTCGTGCTGGTTGTGTCCGGGCTTGCCGTGGTGGTCGCAGCCGGCGATCTCATCGCGATGCGCCGTGCGCGGATGCTGCGGACGGTCTGGGCCGCCGCCGTCGTGGCGCCGGCCGTCGGCGTCGTGCTCGCCGTCCTGCTGCTGCCCTGGACCGGCACGAACGAGATCGCGACCTCGATGCCGGCGCGCGCGATCTCGGACTTCTTCGACGAGAGCTTTGCCCGCCGCACCAACCATCGCCTGCGTGCGGTGGCCGGCGAGACGCAGCTTGCGAGCCTGATCACGCTGCATTCCGGCCGGCCGCATCTATTCATCGATGCCGACCCTGCGCGCACACCGTGGATCAACCAGGCAAAATTCAGCGAGACCGGCGGCGTCGTGGTCTGGCGCGCCTCCGATACCGCCGGCACGCCGCCGCCGGACATCCTCAAGCGCTTTCCCGGCATCGTCCCGGAGGTGCCGCGCGCCTTCGAATGGCTGGTGACCGGTCGTCAGCAGCTCCTGCGCGTCGGCTGGGCCATCGTGCGGCCGAAGGGGACGTGAGCCGCACGCGTTGTTACGGACGCTGAAATCGTTGGGTGGGCAAAGGCGCAAAGCGCCGTGCCCACGTTAAAGGCGGTGGGCACGCTTCGCTTTGCCCACCCTACGAGAGCTGCGTGCCGCACCGCGTCCGGGACACGCGAGCTCGCTAGCCCGCCAGCACCTTGGCGATCGCGCGCAGATCCTGCCAGGCCAGCCGCTTGTAGGACGGCGAGCGGAGCAGATAGGCCGGATGGAACGTCGGCAGCGCGCGGATGGGGCGCCCGCCGGCGTCGTAGTCGAACCAGCGCCCGCGGGTGCGCATGATGCCTTCGCGCGTTCCGAGCAGCGTCTGCGTCGAGGGATTGCCGAGCGTCACCAGCACGTCGGGATTCACCAGCTCGATCTGGCGCTGGATGAAGGGCAGGCAGATCTGCGTCTCCTGCGGCGTCGGCGTGCGGTTGCCGGGCGGCCGCCACGGAATCACGTTGGCGATGTAGGCCGTGCTGCGGTTGAGCCCGATCGCGCCGATCATGAGATCGAGCAGCTTGCCGCTGCGCCCGACGAAGGGTAGCCCCTCGATGTCCTCGTCGCGGCCCGGCGCCTCGCCGACGAACATGATACGCGCCTGCGGATTGCCGTCGGCAAATACCAGCCGCGTCGCAGTGTGTTTCAGCGCGCAGCCCTCGAAGCTCTGCATCAGCTCGCGCAGCGCTTCCAGCGTCGGCGCAGTGCGCGCGGCCTCGCGTGCGGAGGCAATTGCGATGTCCGGCGCCGGTGCGGCCTCGCCGCGCATGGCCGCGGGGGCGGCGACAGGACGAGGTGCCTCGACCGGAGGCGCCACGCGCGGGGCCGGCGGCGGCGCATCCAATTCCGCCAGGCGGTCGATCGGTTCCTCCGCGAGCGCGCAATCGACACCGGCCTCCAGATAGAAGGCGAGAAGCTCGCGGACGGTGGGTGCGGGTTCGGGTATCATGGGAAAGTCTGACTTATTAGTTCAGTTTAGGGCGCCTTGCACCCCCTTGCACCCCGGCGAAACGCATTTCCGAGGTTGTCCTACCCGGAAAAATCGGAAACAAGAGGGCGCAAATGACCAAGGACCGTCTCAAGGGCTGAGATCAGATGAGCACCGAAGAACTTCCCCCGCGCGAATCCATGGAATTCGACGTCGTCATCGTCGGCGCCGGCCCCTCGGGCCTGTCGGCCGCGATCCGGCTGAAGCAGCTCAATGCCGATCTCAACGTCGTCGTGGTGGAGAAGGGCTCCGAGGTCGGCGCGCACATTCTCTCCGGCGCCGTGATCGACCCCGCAGGGCTCGACAAGCTGATCCCGGACTGGCGCGAGGATTCCGACTGCCCGCTGAAGACCCAGGTGAAGGACGACCGCTTCTACTGGATGACGGGCGGCGGCGCGATCAAGCTGCCGAACTTCATGATGCCGCCGCTGATGGACAATCATCACTGCTACATCGGCTCGCTCGGCAATGTCTGCCGCTGGCTGGCGCGCAAGGCTGAAGCGCTGGGCGTCGAGATCTATCCGGGCTTTGCTGCGGCCGAGGTGCTCTATGACGACGCCGGCAACGTCAAGGGCATTGCCACCGGCGACATGGGCATCGGCCGGGACGGCAAGCCGAAGGACTCCTTCACCCGTGGCATGGAGTTGCTCGGCAAGTACACGCTGTTCGCCGAAGGCGCCCGCGGCAGCCTGACCAAGCAGCTCATCGCCAAGTTCGCGCTCGATGCCAAGAGCGAGCCGGCGAAGTTCGGCATCGGCCTCAAGGAAGTCTGGCAGATCGATCCCGCCAAGCACCAGAAGGGCATGATCCAGCATTCCTTCGGCTGGCCGCTCGATCTGAAGACCGGCGGCGGCTCGTTCCTCTATCATTACGACGACAACCTCGTCGCCGTCGGCTTCGTCGTGCATCTCAACTACGACGATCCGTACCTGTCGCCGTTCGACGAATTCCAGCGCTTCAAGACCCATCCTTCGATCCGCGGCACCTTTGAAGGCGGCAAGCGTCTCGCCTATGGCGCGCGCGCCATTACCGAGGGCGGTTACCAGTCGGTGCCGAAACTCAGCTTCCCCGGCGGCGCGCTGATTGGCTGCGCGGCCGGCTTCGTCAACGTGCCGCGCATCAAGGGCGTGCACAATGCGATGGGCACCGGCATGCTCGCGGCCGAGCATGTCGCGGCGGCGCTGGCCGCCGATCGCGCCAATGACGAGCTCGTCGAATACGAGAATGCGTGGCGCTCGTCGTCGGTCGGCAAGGATCTGTTCCTGGTCCGCAACGTCAAGCCGCTGTGGTCGAAGTTCGGCACCGTGCTCGGCGTCGCGCTGGGCGGCTTCGACATGTGGTGCAACACGCTGTTCGGCGTTTCGCTGTTCGGCACCCAGGCGCACGCCAAGCCCGATCGCGCCACGCTCGATCCGGCCAAGAGCCACGCGCCCAAGAACTACCCGAAGCCGGACGGCAAGATCTCCTTCGACAAGCTGTCCTCGGTGTTCCTGTCCAACACCAACCATGAGGAGGACCAGCCGGTCCATCTCAAGGTTACCGACATGAACCTGCAGAAGACCTCCGAGCACGACGTGTTCGCCGGTCCCTCGAATCGTTATTGCCCGGCCGGCGTCTATGAATGGGTCGAGGAAGGCACGAGCCCGCGCTTCCAGATCAACGCCCAGAACTGCGTTCACTGCAAAACCTGCGACGTGAAGGACCCCAACGGTAACATCACCTGGGTTCCCCCCGAGGGCGGCGGCGGTCCGAACTATGAGGCGATGTAAGAGCCGGCCGAGCACAAGGACCTGATCACGAGGGTGATCCGGCGCACGTTCGCGTGAGGACACCGCTGCGGCCACCGGTCGCGGCCACGATAAGGCCATACTGGCAGCGTCTTGGGACCGCTCTTGGCCGATTTAAGGCGTGCGGAGGGGATCGCCCGGCCCGAATCCTTGCGGCGAAGCGCCAAAAGCGGCATTGTCCGCCGGACGGTTCCGGGTCCCGATGCCACCGGCCGCGTTCGCATGCGATACGGCCCTCTGCTGCAAACCCAGGCACTACCAACTCAAGGCGAGCCCTGATGTTCTCAAATCGTTTCAACCGCTGGACTGTTGCCGCCATCGCCCTCATGGGCACAGCGATCGCGACCGTCCCCGGCAGGGTCCTGGCGCAGACGCCGGATCATCCGTCCGACACGGCGGCACAGTTTCCGACCCGAAACGATCTGAAGTCGCTCACCACCGCCGGCAGCTATCTCGCTGCCCGCCACGCCAGCGTCGAGCGCGACGCCGCCTCCGCCGCCGCCTTCTACCGCTCGGCGCTGCGCACCGATCCCAAGAACAACGAGCTGCTCGACCGCGCCTTCATCTCGTCGGTCGCCGACGGCGACATCGACGAAGCCGTCAAGCTCGCCGAGCGCATCCTCACCATCGACAAGACCAACCGCGTCGCGCGTCTCGTCGTCGGCGTGCATGATCTCAAGGTGAAGAAGTACGCGGCCGCGCAGACCAACATCAACCAGTCGATCCGCGGTCCGATCACCGATCTCGTCGCCACGTTGCTGTCGGGGTGGGCTGCCTATGGCGCGGGTGATGCCAAGGGCGGTGTCGCCACCATCGACAAGCTGGCAGGTCCCGAATGGTACCCGCTGTTCAAGGACCTTCACGCCGGCATGATCCTCGAGCTCTCCGGCAAGGAGAAAGACGCCGGCACCCGCTTCGAGCGCGCCTACAAGCTCGACGATTCCATGCTGCGCGTGACCGAGGCCTATGCGCGCTGGCTGTCGCGCAACAAGGATTCCGCCGCCGCGACCACCGTTTACCAGGCCTTCGACAAGAAGCTCGCGCGCCATCCGCTGATCCAGGAAGGCCTGCGCGAGACCAAGGCCGGCAAGAAAATGCCGCCGCTGGTCGATTCCGCCCAGGCCGGCGCCGCCGAAGCGCTCTACGGCATCGGCGCCACGCTGACCCGCCGCGGCGGCGAGGATCTGGCGCTGGTCTATCTCCAGCTCTCGCTCTACCTCCAGCCGACCCATCCGCTGGCGCTGCTCTCGCTGGCCGATCTCTACGAGTCCGTGAAGCGGCCGCAGATGGCGATCAAGGTCTATGAGCGCGTGCCGTCGACCTCGCCGCTCAAGCGCAATGCGCAGATCCAGCTTGCCATCGATCTGGATTCCGCCGACCGCACCGACGAGGCGATCAAGATCCTCAAGGGCGTTACATCGGAGGATGCCAAGGACCTCGAAGCGATCATGGCGCTCGGCAACATCGAGCGCGGCCGCAAGAGGTTCGGCGACTGCGGCGCGACCTATTCGCTAGGCGTCGACGTGCTGCCGCCCGGCAACGACAAGGCCAACAGCGTCTGGTACTATTATCGTGGTATCTGCGAGGAGCGCTCCAAGCAGTGGGCCAAGGCCGAGGCCGACATGAAGAAGGCGCTCGAGCTCCAGCCCGACCAGCCGCATGTTCTCAACTATCTCGGCTATTCCTGGATCGACCAGGGCGTGAACCTCGACGAAGGCATGAAGATGATCAAGCGCGCCGTCGAGCAGCGTCCCGACGACGGCTACATCGTCGACTCCCTCGGCTGGGCCTATTACCGCATCGGCAATTATGAGGAAGCGGTGAAGAACCTCGAGCGCGCGATCGACCTCAAGCCCGAGGATCCCACCATCAACGACCATCTCGGCGATGCCTATTGGCGGGTCGGCCGCACGCTGGAAGCCAAATTCCAGTGGTCGCACGCGCGCGATCTCAAGCCCGAGCCGGAAGAGCTGCCGAAGATCGAGGCCAAGATCGCCAATGGCCTCGCCGACGACAATTCGAACTCTTCGGCCGCGCAGGCGGAAAAGAAGAAGGACGACGGCAAGGGCGGCTAGGCTTGCGCATGATCCGGACCCGAAGGGCCGCGCTAGCGCAAATCGTGTAGCGGTTTTCCGACAAGATCATGCGCGACAAGGAACTGAAGTTGGGGGCGTGTCGCCGATGCCGGCGTTGATTGAAGAAGGACGGGCGAAGGTCAATCTCAGCCTTCGTGTCGTGGGCCGTCGTGCCGACGGCTATCATGATCTCGAAAGTGTGGTCGCGTTTGCCGACTGCGCCGATCGGCTGACGTTGGAGCCGGGCGGCGAGCTGAAGCTCGCCACCACCGGACCGCTTGCCGCAGCCTGCGGCGATACCGCGGACAATCTCGTCTTCAAGGCGGCCAAGCTGCTGGCCGAGGCGGTGCCGAACCTGAAGCTCGGCGCCTTCGCGCTCGACAAGGTGCTGCCGGTTGCCGCCGGCATCGGCGGCGGTTCGGCGGATGCTGCAGCCGCGCTGAGGCTCCTGGCGCGCCTCAACAATCTGTCGCTCGACGATCCGCGCCTGCAGAAGGTCGCGCTCGCGACCGGCGCGGATGTGCCGGTGTGCCTGCTCTCGCGCGCCTGCGACATGACCGGCGTCGGCGAGCAGCTGCTGCCGCTCGCACTGCCGAGCATGCCCTGCGTGATGGTCAACCCGCGCGTGCCTGTGGCCACCAAGGATGTTTTCCAGCAGCTGGGCCTGCGCAACGGCGAGCTCCTGGTCGGCGCCACCTCGGTTCTGGGAGCTCCGGCGTGGCCGGAGGAGGGCGGGTCGATCGCCGATTGGGTCGACGTTCTCGAAACCGTCGCCAACGATCTCGAAGCGCCTGCGCTGCGGATCGAACCTGTCATCGGTAACGTGCTGGAGGCTTTACGCGGCTCCGCCGGCGTCAAGCTCGCCCGCATGTCCGGCTCGGGCGCGACATGCTTTGCGATCTACGGCTCGCCCACCGACACCCATGCCGCGGCCGAAAAGATCCGGCGCGATCATCCCGGCTGGTGGGTGCATGCGGGGACATTGAGCTGAGTCTCTCTCCGGGGACGGTGCCGTAGGGTGGGCAAAGGCGCTTTTGCGCCGTGCCCACCATCTTTCCGATACGGAGACGGATGCGTGGGCACGCTTCGCTTTGCCCACCCTACGGCACTCGAGCTAGCCGCTGCTCTCGCCGAGCCCAAGAAACCACCGGATCTCGCTCAGCACCTCGTCCGGCTTGTCGTGCTGCAGCCAGTGTCCCGCGCCGGCAATGGTCTCGACGCGCGCTTGCGGGAAGTAACGCTCCAGGCCTGCGGCCCTGGCGCCGGTAAGAAAACTTTCGCCGGCATTGAGCAGCAGCGTCGGGCAGGCGATGCGCGACCACAGCGCGACGTGATCGTCCGGCCAGAGCCGGTGCGGCGCGCTAGCGCGCTGATGGGGATCGAACTTCCAGCTATAGGTGCCGTCCTCGTTCTGCCGTGCGCCGTGGGTGGCGAGATGCAGCGCGAGGTCACGGGACAGGCGCTTGTTGTGAAGCACCATCTGTGCGGCCGCGTCTTCGAGGGTCGCATAGCGGCGCGGCGTGCGGTCATGCAGCCTGTCGAGCTGGGTCACCCATTTGCCGATGCGCTCATGTGCCGGCGGCTTCGGCGAGTCAGGCAGCATGGTCACGCCGTCGAGCACGACCAGCTTCGAGACCTGCTCGGGAAACGACCCTGTAAAGATCAGGCTCACCATGCCGCCCATCGAATGTCCGACGAGGGTCACCTGAGGCGCTGCGATGGTGCGGATGAGCTGGGTGAGATCGTAGACATACTCGGTCAGCGCGTAGCTGCCGCCGCGGGTCCAGTCGGAATCGCCATGGCCGCGCAGGTCGGGCGCCACCACGTGAAAATGCGGCTGCAGCGATCGGGCGATGACGTCCCAACTCCGGCAGTGATCGCGGCCGCCATGGACCAGGATCAGAGGCGGCGCGCCCTCATTGCCCCAATCGGCGTAATGCAGCCGCAGGCCATGGGACTCGTAGAAGCGGCTTTGCGGGGTGAGCATCGGGGCGCTATCCATTCACAGGCCGCCGCACCAATGCCAGCGACAGGCCGAGGCCTGCAATGAAGACGCCGGAGCCCTGCGTGAGACGCCGCATCAGATGCGGTCGTCCAATCAGCTGGTTGCGTGTCGCGGAGGCCATCAGCACCACGATGACGTCGGCGAGGGTGTTCAACGCCACCGAGATCGCGCCGAGCAGGATGAATTGCAGCGTGGGGCTCGATGCCGCGGGATCGAGGAATTGCGGAATGAAGGCGAGGAAAAACGCGGCGGTCTTCGGGTTCAGCGCCTCGACCAGCACGCCGTCGCGGAACGCGCGCTTGTCGCCGAAGGCTTCTCCCTCGAGCGACAGTGTGCGGCCGGCGCTGCGGAAAGTCTTGATGCCGAGCCAGACCAGGTAGAGCGCGCCGACGAATTTGACGGCGGCGAACAATTCGGCGCTGGCGAGAATGATTGCGGAGATGCCAAGGCTGCCCGCGACGACATGAACCAGCCCGCCCAGCGCCGTGCCTGCGGTCGATGCGAAGCCGCTGGCGCGTCCCTCCGACAAGGTCCGTGCCGCGACGTAGAAGATGCCGGGGCCGGGAACGGCGGCAATGAGACAGGCTGCGGCCAGGAACAGCCAGAAATTCGTTTCGATCATCCTGTTTTGGTAACGGAGCGGGCCGCGATTGCAAGTCTTCTGGGCGCGGGGGGCTCTCGTTTAGCCCGTGCGGCGGAAGATCACGCTGGCATTGACCCCGCCGAAGCCGAAGCCATTGGAGATCGCGTGTTGCATCGGCATCGGCCGCGCGCTGCCGGCGACGATGTCGATGCCATCAGCGCCCGCATCGGGGTTTTCGAGATTGAGCGTCGGCGGCGCGATTTGGTCGCGCAAAGCGAGCACGGTGAAGATCGCCTCGAGGCCGCCGGCGGCGCCGAGCAGATGGCCGGTGGCCGATTTGGTCGCGCTGACGGCGATGCCGCGGTTGCGGCCGAACAGCGCCGCGATCGCGCCAAGCTCGCTCTCATCGCCGGCGGGCGTCGATGTCGCGTGGGCGTTGAGGTGCTGCAGATCCGCCGGCGCAAGGCTCGCCTGCCGGAGCGCGATCTCCATGGCGCGCCGCGCGCCGTCGCCGTCGGGCGGGCCTGATGTCATGTGGTAGGCGTCCGCCGTCGTGCCGTATCCGATCAACTCTGCGATCGGCGTGGCGCCGCGCGCGAGCGCATGTTCCAGATCCTCGATCACAAGAATGCCGGCGCCTTCGCCCATGACAAAGCCGTCGCGGTCGCGATCGAACGGGCGTGAGGCGCGCGCCGGCTCCTCGTTGAACCCGCTCGACAGCGCGCGGGCTGCCGCAAAGCCGCCGAGGCTGACGATGTCGATGCAGGCCTCCGCGCCGCCGCAGATCGCGATGTCGACTTCGCCTGATCGAATCATGCGCGCGGCATCGCCGATCGCCTGCACGCCGGCGGCGCACGCGGTGACCGGTGTGCCCAGCGCGCCCTTGTAGCCGTATTTGATCGAGACGTGGCCGGCGGCGAGATTGGCCAGGAAGGAGGGGATCGTGAACGGCGACAGCCGGCGCACGCCGCGCTGCTCGGTGATGCGCACCGCCTCCGCCATCGCAGGGAAACCGCCGACGCCGGAGGCGATGATCGTCGCGGTGCGCTCCAGCGCGGCAGCGTCCTGCGGCGTCCATTTCGCCTGCGCGATCGCCTCGGCGGCCGCGAGCAGCGCGAACAGGATGAACCGATCCATCTTGCGCTGGTCTTTTGGCGCGGCGGCCTGCGCGGGATCGAAGCCGCCCTCGGCATCGTCGGCCTTGTCGGGCACGAGTCCGGCAATGCGCGCCGGCAGCGCCTGCGCCCATTCGGGCAGAGGGCGCAGTCCGCTGTGGCCGGCGAGCAGCCGGCGCCATAAGGTTTCGACACCGCAGCCGAGCGGCGATACCGCGCCCATTCCCGTCACGACGATCCGACGCATATTACTCTCCAGCCGGCGCGACGGCCGGGTTCATGGCCTTGAGTGAAGCGATCCGCTTGCGCATGCCGCGGCTGGCGCGGGGACCGGCGACGACGATCGTATTGGCGAGTGTGATCGGCTGCATGTCGGCAGCGTCGACCACGACCGGATTGAACGGGCGAGCGTCGCTTCGGTTCGCCAGCACGATGGATTCGCCTTTGGGCGCGAGATGCTTGTTGCCGAAGGCGAGCAGCGTAGCGATCACCGGGAAGAAATCCCGCGCCTTGTCAGTCAGAACGTATTCGTAACGCGGCGGCCGCTCCTGATAACGGCGGCGCACGAACATGCCTGATGCGGTGAGATGGGCAAGCCGCCGCGACAGGATGTTCGGCGCAATGCCGAGGCTTTGCGAGAACTCGTCGAATTTCGTCGCACCCTGAAACGCATCTCGCAGGATCAGGATGCTCCACCATTCACCGACCGTCTCCACGGCACGGCCGACCGGGCATTCCAGGATCGAGGGGGATTTGGGCTGCATGGCGGGAAAGTAGGAGAGTCACTTGCAAAAAGCAAGTGACTGGGGTGGACCACATGAGCGCTGACGGAGGCGGGCCGCACATCCGCAAAAAGCTGTCACTGTAATTTGAAATGCGAATTGGCGAATGCCGGCTTCGCACCATACTCCGTCATTGCGAGCGCAGCGAAGCAATCCAGGCTGTCTTCGCGGAGGGCTTCTGGATTGTTTCGCTGCGCTCGCAATGACGGTGTTGGCGCAGCTGGGACCTATCTCACCGGTGTCGTCCCGGCGAACGCCGGGACCCATAACCACAGGGGGTGGTTTGGCGAAGATTGGTTATTATGGGTACTCGCACCGACACTGTGTCGATAGATCACGCGGTGGGTCCCGGCGTTCGCCGGGACGACACCGAGTGTTTCGCTAGCGGTGCGCCGAAACTCAAAAAGCCTAATGCGACCGCGCCAGACAGAACGCCACCACCTGCTCCAGCGCGCTCTTCATCGGGGAGGACGGGAACAGCGCCAGCGCGTCCACGGCCATGGCGCCGTAGTGCTGGGCGCGGCTGAGCGTATCTTCCAGCGCGCGGTGCTTGTTCATCAGCCCGATGGCGTGATCGAGATCGCTGTCGCCAATCTCGCCGCGCTCCAGCGCGCGAATCCAGAAGGCGCGCTCGGTGTCGTTGCCGCGGCGGAAGGCGAGCACGACGGGCAGGGTGATCTTGCCCTCGCGGAAATCGTCGCCGGTGTTCTTGCCGAGCTTTGCGCTCTTGCCGCCATAGTCGAGCACGTCGTCGACGAGCTGGAAGGCGATGCCGAGATTCATGCCGACCGAGCGGCAGGCGGTCTGCTCGGCCTTGGGACGGTTGGCGATGACGGGGCCGACCTCGCAGGCCGCCGCGAACAGCTCGGCGGTCTTGCCGCGGATCACGGCGAGATATTCGTCCTCGGTAGTCGCTGTGTTCTTGGCGGCGGCCAGCTGCATCACCTCGCCCTCGGCGATGGTGGCGGCGGCCGCAGAGAGGATGTCGAGCGCGCGGAGCGAGCCGACCTCGACCATCATGCGGAAGGCCTGGCCGAGCAGGAAGTCGCCGACCAGCACGCTCGCCTCGTTGCCCCAGAGCATGCGGGCCGACAGCTTGCCGCGGCGCATCTCGCTCTCGTCGACGACGTCGTCGTGCAGCAGCGTGGCGGTATGCATGAACTCGACCGAGGCGGCGAGCTTGATATGGCCGTCGCCGGTGTAGCCGGCGAGGTTGGCCATGGCGAGCGTCAGCATCGGCCGCAGCCGCTTGCCGCCGGAGGAGATCAGATGGTTGGCGACCTCCGGGATCATGGTCACGTCCGAACCGGTCCGCGACAGGATCGTGGCGTTGACGCGCTCCATATCAGGGGCGACAAGGGCAACCAGCTCTTCGATCGACGCGCCGGGAGTTTCGAAAGGTACGATGACGGCCACGCCGGTCTCCAATATTTGCCCCGGAGGGGCTATTCTGACGGAAAGACAATAGAAACTGGCGGCGGATGCGGCAAGGCCCGCGGAACCATTGACATTTGCCGCTTTAGCCCCCTTTCAGGCAAGGAAACTTGCGTTTTGCGTGAACTGGTTCGGACCAACGATATGGTGCTGGTGTCGGCGATCGGCGCGCTGCTCGACGGCGCCAACATCCATCATCTGGTGCTGGACCAGAACATGAGCATCATCGAGGGCTCGCTCGGCATTTTGCCGCGGCGGATCCTGGTTCATGAGGACGACGCCCAGGAGGCGAGGGAGCTCCTCACCGAAGCCGGCCTCAGCCACGAACTGCGCGGCGATGAGTGAGGCCGCAGATATTACCGAGGACGCTTTTCTCGGCGGGCAGTTGCGCCTGAGGCAGAAGCGGAGCGGCCACAGAGCCGGGCACGACGCCATTCTGCTTGCGGCGGCGACGGAGGCCCGTCCCGGGGACCGCGTGGTCGATTTCGGCGCCGGGATCGGCACGGCCGGGCTGGCGCTGGCCCGGCGCGTCGCTGGTATCGGGCTGAGCCTGGTCGAGATCGATCCGGAGCTGGCCGAGCTCGCGCGCGCCAATGCAGCCGCGAATGCGCTTGCCGCCGAGACCGTCGTGCTCGATGTCACCGCCGACGCCACGGCCTTTGCGGCAAACGGGCTGTCGCCCGACAGCGTCGACGCGGTGCTGATGAATCCGCCCTTCAACCATCCGGCCCGGCATCGTGGCTCGCCGGACCAGGCGCGTCACACCGCGCATGTGGCGACCGAGGAGACCCTGCATGCCTGGGTGCATGCAGCGCGGCGCATCCTCCGATCGAATGGTGTGCTGACATTGATCTGGCGCGCAGATGGCATCGCCGATGTCCTGGCGGCGCTGTCACGCGGCTTCGGCAGCCTTTCGATCCTGCCGGTTCACGGGGAGGCGGGGCGGCCTGCGATCCGCGTGCTGGTGCGTGCGGTCAAAGGCGGCCGGGCTCCGACGCGATTGCTGCCGGGCCTCATGCTCAACGACGAGTCGGGCGCGTCCAAAAAAGAGGTGACGGAGATTCTGGAGGGGAGAGCGGCCTTGCCGCTGGTGGAACCGTGACGGCTTACTGCGGAAGCGATTCCGGCTGCTGCTCTTGCGGGGACGTCAAGCGGATCGCCATGAACAGCGCACCGACCAGCAGCATCAGCAGATAGATTTTCATGGTGTTCTCCGCTGCCCCATTGCAGCCTCCCGACGGGAAATCTGCAAAACACGTTCCAGGCACTTCCAATGACAGTCGCGTGATAAGAAATGGTTAATCAGAGGTAACGGCATGGCCGAACAATTGAAAGATCGTGAGAGTTCCGGCCTGGCCGACAAGCTCATGCAATGTCTGCCGGCGCGTTTCCGCCCGGGCACGGCTGTCGTGCCGGTGGTGCGGCTGTCCGGCGTGATCGGCGCGGTGACGCCGCTGCGCCCGGGCATGACGCTCGCAGGCGTCGCGCGGGTGCTGGAGCGTGCGTTCTCATATCGGCACGCCAAGGCGGTGGCGCTGGTGATCAACTCGCCCGGCGGCTCACCGGTGCAGTCGCGCCAGATCTATCTGCGCATCAAGCAGCTCGCGGCGGAGAAGAAGCTGCCGGTGCTCGTGTTCGTCGAGGACGTTGCGGCCTCCGGCGGCTACATGATCGCCTGCGCCGGCGACGAGATCATCTGCGATCCCTCGTCGATCCTCGGCTCGATCGGCGTGGTCGGCGGCAGCTTCGGTTTCCAGGAGGCGATCAAGCGGCTCGGCATCGAGCGGCGCCTCTATACGGCCGGCGCGCACAAGGCGATGCTCGATCCTTTCCTCCCCGAGAACCCCGACGATGTCGCCAAGCTGAAGGCGCTCCAGCGCGAGATCCATCAGATCTTCATTTCCCTGGTGAAGGAGAGCCGCGGCGCGCGCCTCAAGGGCGCGGACGACGCCCTGTTCACGGGCGAATACTGGGCCGGCGAGAGTTCGATCGCGCTAGGGCTCGCCGACAGCATCGGCGATCTCCGCTCAACTCTTCGTGCCCGCTACGGCGAGAAGGTTCTCACCCCCGTGATCGCGCAGCCGACCGGGCTGCTCTCCGGCATTCTGGGCCGCAAATCGCCCGGCGCGGGGCAGCTTTCGGCCATGGAATCAATGGCCGGCCTGCCGGACGATCTGATCTCGGCGCTTGAGACGCGGGCGATCTGGGCGAAATTCGGGTTCTAGGCGCAGCCCTCCCGCGCCATTTGGCCTCTTGGCGTGCCGATTGCGGCGCAGCCCTGTCTGCGCAACAATATGCGTGGGGGCTGAGCACTAGACGAGGATCGACAGATGCCGCCGTTCGTCGCTTTCGCGGGCGTCCTGGGTGGGCTTGCCGTGGTCCGCTGGGCCTACAAGACCGCTGTCCGGATCAATCAGGAGCTGGAGGAGATGCGCCTGTCGCGTGTCGCCGAGGCCGCCCATATGGGGAACATCCAGACGCTGAAACGTGACCCGGTGACCGGAGCTTACCGGCCGGGGTAGCGCTCTCAACACGTAAGGTGCCGTAGGGTGGGCAAAGCGAAGCGTGCCCACGACAGCACCTCAATCCTGGAAAGATGGTGGGCACGGCGCAAGCGCGCCTTTGCCCACCCTACGGCACCTCCCGGGGATGAGGCCTGATTGGCCCGAATCCGCCCCCTTTGCCTTGATTCCCACCCCCGCCGTCGATACGGTCCCGCGCGATTCAAAACCCCCCGCGAGAGCCTGATCTGACGATGGACGCCTCATTGCCCGCCCATATGCGCCCGGAACGCTCGTTCCAGGGCTTCATCCTCGCGCTCCAGCGGTTCTGGGCCGAGCAGGGCTGCGTGATCCTGCAGCCCTACGACATGGAGATGGGCGCGGGTACCTTCCATCCGGCGACCACGCTGCGCGCGCTCGGGCCAAAGCCCTGGAACGCGGCCTATGTGCAGCCCTCGCGCCGTCCCAAGGACGGCCGCTACGGCGAGAACCCGAACCGGATGCAGCACTATTACCAGTTCCAGGTGATCATGAAGCCGTCGCCGCCGAACCTTCAGGAGCTGTACCTGAAGTCGCTCGCCGCAATCGGCATCGATTCCGCCGTGCACGACATCCGCTTCGTCGAGGACGATTGGGAGAGCCCGACGCTGGGCGCCTGGGGCCTTGGCTGGGAGTGCTGGTGCGACGGCATGGAAGTCAGCCAGTTCACTTACTTCCAGCAGGTCGCAGGTTTTGAGTGCGCCCCGGTCGCGGGCGAGCTCACCTACGGGCTCGAGCGTCTTGCGATGTATGTGCAGGGCGTCGACCGCGTCTACGACCTCAACTTCAACGGCCGCGAGGGCGATGCCAAGGTTACCTATGGCGACGTCTTTCTGCAGGCCGAGCGCGAATATTCGAAGCACAACTTCGAAGTTGCCGACACTGCGATGCTGTTCGAGCAGTTCAAGATGGCGGAAGCGGCCTGCCGGAAATATCTCGACGCCGGCTGGAAGGACGACAAGCGCGAGGCGCATCTGATGGCGCTGCCAGCCTATGACCAGTGCATCAAGGCGAGCCACGTCTTCAACCTCCTGGACGCGCGCGGCGTGATTTCGGTGACGGAGCGGCAGAGCTACATTCTGCGCGTGCGCGAATTGGCAAAAGCCTGCGGCGAGGCCTGGATCCATACTGAAGCGGGCGGAGCGGCCTGATGCCCGAACTTTTGCTTGAACTGTTCTCGGAAGAGATTCCCGCGCGCATGCAGGCTAAGGCGGCCGACGATCTGCGTCGCCTGGTCACCGACAAGCTCGTTGCCGAAGGCTTGGTGTACGAGGGCGCGAAAGCGTTCGCGACGCCGCGCCGCCTTGCGCTCACCGTGCACGGAATCCCCGCGCGCCAGCCTGACCTCAAGACCGAACGCCGCGGGCCCAAAGTCGGCGCGCCCGAGGCGGCCGTGCAGGGTTTTCTGAAGGCGACGGGATTGAAGTCGCTGGATGAAGCAAAAATCCAGCGCGACCCCAAGGGTGATTTCTACATCGGATTGATCGAGAAGCCCGGCCGCGACGCGATCGACGTGCTCGCGGAAATCCTGCCCGTCATCATCCGCACCTTCCCCTGGCCGAAATCGATGCGCTGGGGCGCGCGATCGGGCAAGCCGGGATCGCTGAGCTGGGTGCGCCCGCTGCACGCGATCACTGCAACCTTCGGGCTTGAGACGGAAGAGCCTGATGTCGTGAAGTTCGAGGTGGACGGCATCGCGACCGGCCAGACCACCTACGGCCATCGCTTCATGGCGCCGGATGCGATTTCCGTGCGCCGTTTTGAAGACTACGAAGCGAAGTTGAAAGCCGCAAAGGTCATCCTCGATCCGCAGGCGCGCAAGGACATCATCTTCGCCGACGCCAAGGAGCTGACCTTCGCACAAGGCTTCGAGCTGGTTGAGGATCAGGTGCTGCTCGACGAGGTCTCGGGCCTCGTCGAATGGCCCGTTGTCATGATGGGATCGTTCGAAGCGGAATATCTCGCCATCCCGGACGAGGTGATCCGCGCCACCATCCGCAACAACCAGAAGTGCTTTGTGGTCAAGGATCCCAAGACCGGGAAGCTGACCAACAAGTTCGTCCTCACCGCCAATATCGAGGCGACCGATGGCGGCAAGGTCATCGTATCAGGCAACGAGCGCGTGATCCGTCCGCGCCTGTCGGATGCGAAGTTTTTCTACGAGACCGACCTGAAGACGAAGCTCGAGGATCGGCTGCCGAAGTTCGAGCAGATCGTGTTCCATGAGAAGCTCGGCACCCAGGCCGCGCGCATCGGTCGCATCGAGAGGCTCGCCGCCGAGATCGCGCCGCTGGTCGGTGCCGACGTGGCGAAGGCGACGCGCGCCGCGCATCTGGCCAAGGCGGATCTGCTGACCGAAGTCGTCGGCGAATTCCCTGAAGTGCAGGGGCTGATGGGCAAGTACTACGCGCTGGCGCAGGGCGAGGATGCCTCCGTCGCCGCGGCGTGCGAGGAGCACTACAAGCCGCAAGGGCCCACCGATCGCGTGCCGACCGATCCGGTGAGCGTCGCGGTGGCTTTGGCGGACAAGATCGATACGCTCGTTGGCTTCTGGGCGATCGACGAAAAGCCGACGGGGAGCAAGGACCCGTATGCGCTGCGTCGTGCAGCGCTGGGCGTGATCAGGCTGATCGCCGAAAACGGCCTGCGGCTCTCGCTCACGAAGGTTGCGGCTTCCGCACTTGCTGGCTTGTTGGTGAAGCCTGCCGATGCCACGAGGCTTCCGAGCGATCTGCTCGCCTTCTTCGCCGACCGCCTCAAGGTCCAGCTCCGCGAGCAGGGCGCGCGGCATGATCTTGTCGACGCCGTGTTCGCGCTCGGCGGTCAGGACGATCTCCTGATGATCGTCCGCCGGGTCGAGGCGCTGGGAAAATTCCTGGAGAGCGACGACGGCAAGAACCTGCTCGCCGGCACCAAGCGCGCCAGCAACATCCTCTCGATCGAGGAGAAGAAGGACAAGCGCAGCTTCGACGGTGCGCCCGATGCTGCGCTTTATGGTCTGGCCGAGGAGAAGGCGCTGGCAAAGGCGATCGGCGAAGTGCAGGCGGAGGCCAGCGCCGCCGTTGCCAAGGAGGATTTTGCCGCCGCGATGAGCGCGATGGCAAAGCTGCGTCCGCCGGTCGATGCGTTCTTCGACAAGGTTCGCGTCAACGACGACGATGCGAAGGTGCGCGAGAACCGCCTCAAGCTGCTGAACGAGATCCGCAGCGCCACGCGTGCGGTGGCGGATTTCTCGAAGATCCAGGATTGAGGCCGCGGTCGCGCGGCAAACACCGCTGTCATTCCGGGGCGCGCGTAGCGCGAGCTATGGTGCGCAATTGCGCACCTGAGAATCTCGAGGTTCCGGGTTCGGTCCTCCGGACCGCCCCAGAGAAGAAAAAGCCCCGCCCGGCGGGGGGAAGACCGGGCGGGGCCTGATGTCCGATTTAACACTGCTCGCGCCAGCCTGATGTGACGCGCCGGACATCTAGTCGATGTCAGCCAGTCGATGTCAGTCCAGCACCTCGACGATGCGGCGCGAGCGCGGCTCGACCAGCACGGTTTCGCCGTTCACGACGGTGTAGCGATAGGTGGTGGCACCGAAGCGTTGCGGCACGTCATAATAAGTGACGCCGCTTTCGGGTAGGGTGGCGCCGACCACGATGCGATCCGGAATGCGGAAGGCTGGCACACGTTGCTCGACGACATAGTCGCGGAAGGCGGGCCGCTGGTCGGCCGCAATGGTCGGAGCGCTGTCGACCACGGCGGGCGCGCGTCCGATGGTGACACCGCTTTGCGCCTGCGCCGCAACGGGCGAGCCGATCGCGGCCGCGAGCGCTGCAAGAGCGAGAATCCTGTTCCGCATGGACAACTCCTTCGACGTGATTTTATTTTCGGGCGCGTCATTGGCGCGACCGGTTGGCCAATGCATGCACCCTTCGCAATGTTCCGGGAAAAGGCCTGCCGCATTCGCGGCAATTTCAGGCAGTTTTCGTGGGTGCCGGAACTCGCATCGCGTCTTGCGCGTCTCTACTCGCGGAACCGGGAGGGCTATGATCCGCCCGCGATTCGCCCCACCTCCACAGAAAGATAGTTCATGCACATCACCGTCGCCCACATTTCGCCGATCCTGTCGTTGATTGCGGGCGTGCTCATCCTGATCATGCCGCGACTCCTCAACCTGATCGTCGCGATCTTCCTCATTGTGAACGGTGCGATCGGGCTCGGGCTCCTGAAATGGCTCCGCTTCTAGGCGTTCATTTTCCGGAACTGTCCGACTTGCGCGGGCCCGCCCAAAATGGTGTAAGGCCCGCGAATTCCCATTCCTCTCGCAGGTTGTGTGCAAGCTATGGCCAAAGCCGCCTCGAAGCCCAATAAAACTCCAGCGAAATCAAAGTCTTCCGCCAAGGCGAAAGCCGCGCCGGCAGCCCGCAAGACGCTTGCCAAGAGCGCGCCCAAGCCGGTCGCCAAAGCTGCCGCAAAGCCGGTCGCCAAAACGGCCGCAAAGGCTGCTGTCAAGCCGGCGGCGAAGGCTGTGACCAAGGCGGCTCTGCCGAAGGTCGCCGCGAAGCCTGCACCGAAGAAGACTGTACCGGCCAAGGCCGCGCCAGCCGCGGGCAAGGCCGGCAAATGGGTGTACACGTTCGGTGACGGCAAGGCCGAAGGCCGCACGGAGATGCGCGACCTGCTCGGCGGCAAGGGCGCGAACCTTGCCGAGATGGCCAATCTCGGCCTGCCGGTGCCTCCGGGCTTCACCATCCCGACCTCGGTCTGCACCTACTTCTACGCGCACGACAAATCCTATCCGAAGGAGTTGCAGTCGCAGGTTGAGAAGGCGCTCGACTATGTCGGCAAGTTGACCGGCAAGGTCTTCGGCGATGCCAAGAACCCGCTGCTCGTCTCCGTGCGCTCCGGCGCGCGCGCCTCGATGCCGGGCATGATGGACACAGTGCTCAACCTCGGCCTCAACGACCAGACCGTGGAAGCGCTGTCGGAATTGTCGGGCGACCGCCGCTTCGCCTATGACAGCTATCGTCGCTTCATCACCATGTATTCGGACGTGGTGCTCGGCTTCGAGCACCATCACTTCGAGGAAATCCTCGACACCTTCAAGGACGGCCAGGGCTATACGCTCGACACCGACCTCGCCGCCGAGGATTGGGTCGAGCTGGTCGGCAAGTACAAGGACGCCGTCGCACGCGAGACCGGCAAGGACTTCCCGCAAGACCCGCACGATCAGCTCTGGGGCGCGATCGGCGCCGTGTTCTCATCCTGGATGAACGCGCGCGCGGTGACCTACCGCAAGCTGCACGACATTCCGGAATCCTGGGGCACCGCGGTCAACGTGCAGGCCATGGTGTTCGGCAACATGGGCGAGACCTCGGCGACCGGCGTTGCGTTCACCCGCAACCCCTCGACCGGCGAGAGCAAGCTCTACGGCGAGTTCCTGATCAACGCGCAAGGTGAGGACGTGGTGGCGGGCATCCGCACGCCGCAGGACATCACCGAGGAGGCGCGCCAGGAATCGGGCTCCGACAAGGCGTCGATGGAAGCGGCGATGCCGGAGGCCTTCAAGGAGCTGACGCGGATCTACACGCAGCTCGAGAAGCACTACCGCGACATGCAGGACATGGAGTTCACCGTCGAGCGCGGCAAGCTCTGGATGCTGCAGACCCGCGGCGGCAAGCGCACCGCCAAGGCAGCGCTGCGCATCGCGGTCGAGCTCGCCAATGAAGGCCTGATCTCGAAGAAGGAAGCGGTGACCCGCATCGATCCGGCTTCGCTCGATCAGCTGCTGCATCCGACCATCGATCCCAACGCCAAGCGCGACGTGATCGCGACCGGCCTGCCGGCATCCCCGGGTGCGGCCTCCGGCGAGATCGTGTTCTCCTCGGACGAAGCGGCCAAGCTTCAGGGCGACGGGCGCAAGGTCATTCTGGTCCGCATCGAGACCAGCCCGGAAGACATCCACGGCATGCACGCCGCCGAAGGCATTTTGACCACGCGCGGCGGCATGACCTCGCACGCGGCGGTGGTCGCGCGCGGCATGGGCAAGCCCTGCGTCTCCGGGTGCGGCACCATCCGCGTCGATTACGGCCGCGGCACCATGAGCATCGGCTCGCGCACCTTCAAGACCGGGGACGTCATCACCATCGATGGTTCGCTCGGCCAGGTGCTGGCCGGCCGCATGCCGATGATCGAGCCGGAGCTGTCTGGCGAGTTCGGCACGCTGATGGCCTGGGCCGACCAGGTCCGCAAGATCGGCGTCCGCGTCAACGGCGACACCCCCGATGACGCGCGCACCGCGATCAAGTTCGGCGCCGAAGGCATCGGCCTGTGCCGCACCGAGCACATGTTCTTCGAGGAGACCCGCATCCGCACGGTGCGCGAGATGATCCTCTCCGAGGACGAGCAGTCCCGCCGCGCGGCGCTGGCAAAATTGCTGCCGATGCAGCGCGCCGACTTCGTCGAGCTGTTCGAGATCATGAAGGGCCTGCCCGTCACGATCCGTCTGCTCGATCCGCCGCTGCACGAGTTCCTGCCGCACACCCACGCCGAGGTCGAGGAAGTGGCACGCGCCATGAATACCGACCCGCGGCGCCTGGCTGACCGCGCGCGCGAGCTCTCGGAGTTCAATCCGATGCTCGGCTTCCGCGGCTGCCGCATCGCGATCGCCTATCCGGAGATCGCCGAGATGCAGGCGCGTGCGATCTTCGAGGCGGCGGTCGAAGCCGAGAAGCGCACCGGCAAGGCCGTCGGCCTCGAGGTGATGGTGCCGCTGATCGCGACCAAGATGGAGCTCGACCTCGTCAAGGCGCGGATCGATGCGACCGCGCAGGCGGTGATGCGCGACACCAACACCAAGCTGACCTATCAGGTCGGCACCATGATCGAGCTGCCGCGCGCCTGTCTGCTCGCGGCCGAGATCGCAGAGTCGGCCGAGTTCTTCTCGTTCGGCACCAACGACCTCACGCAGACCACCTACGGCATCAGCCGCGACGACGCGGCGAGCTTCCTCGGTCCCTATGTCGCAAAGGGCATCCTGTCAGTCGATCCCTTCGTCGCGCTGGACCAGGAAGGCGTCGGCGAGCTCGTCAAGATCGGCGTCGCGCGCGGCCGCAAGACGCGGGCGAAGCTCAAGGTCGGCATCTGCGGCGAGCACGGCGGCGATCCCGCCTCCGTCGCCTTCTGCCACAACATCGGTCTCGACTACGTCTCCTGCTCGCCCTACCGCGTGCCGATCGCCCGTCTCGCAGCGGCGCAAGCCGCACTCGGCAAGGCAATCGCCAGCCAGGCGTAAGCAGAACTAGAATGCTGGAATGAGAGAGGCGGGGCCAAAACCCCGCCTCTTTTTTGTTTTCGCGATGCTCTCGCCAACCCGTCGTTGCGAGCGCTGCGAAGCAACCCAAAAATTCTCCACGGCGGCAGCCTGGAAGCTTCGTCGCAAGAGCTCCTCGCAATGACGAGGTGGAAGCTCGGACAACTAGGAACCACGCGCGCGTCCCGTAATGATACGCGCCAGCAAGAGTTCCTTCACCATTCGCGTTGACCTCTTGTTTACCGCTTCGCGTGACGACGCATTTACCACCGTGCGCGATCACCCCGTGAAAACACCTGCGATCGCTTGAGTGTGCTGTACGCGCAACGCCGATTAACGCCCCGGCAACCTAAATTGGATACTTACGATAAAGATCGAATTGCACGGATGTACTGCGTTTCGATTTTTCTGGCGTAAGCGTAGCGTGAGCGTATCGATGTCTGTGTTGCGTAACCATCCGAAGGGCGCGCGGTTCGCGTCCTTCGGCATCGGTCTCTGCATCTTCGCATTGATGCCGAGAGAGACCGGCTATCAGGATATTGCCTCTCTGCTGGCGCGCCAACCCGGCGTCGCCGAGCGTTGGCAGAAGCAGGTGTTCTCCGCGGCGTCCTCGATCCAGCTCGCCACCTACAGCTTTTCCCGCCCCATCGGCACCTCGGTTCCGCAGAGCGCGATGGTTCGCCTGGCGAGCCTCGATGGCCGCGACGTCACCGGCGCGATCGGCCGCAATCCGGCGCTGCAGGCTGCGCCGCGCTACCAGGCTTCCGACTTTCCCAAGGTCGATCGCTCCATGAAGGGTGATCGCCTCGCAACCGTGACCCCGACCGAGACCCCCGAAGCGCCCGCTGCGGCGCCGGCGCAGCAAGATCCCGCGACGTCCAACAGCTCGGTGTTCGGCGCCAAGACTGCCGCGCTGCCGCAGGCGATGTCGCCGGAATCCGCGGCCGCGCTCGATCCCGAGCTGCAGGAGGCGCTCCGCGCGCCACCGCTGCCGCAATATACTAATGCCCCGCGGGCCAGCGACGCCGCGCGCGCTTTCGCGGTGCAGCCGCTCGAGGCGCTGAAGCGGACCACTGCGCCGACGACGCCGGTGCGGGATCCCTTCAGCGTCAAGACCTCCAATCTCTTCTTTGGCAGTTCCTCGCTCGGCGGCAATCTCGAAAGCATCGAGAGCTGGCAACCCGGCGCCGAGCCGCTGATCGTGATGCCCGATCCCGACATGAAGGTGACGGCCTCGCTATCGCCGCCCACAGTGGACATCGCCAAGGATATCGAGAGCGGCGAGAGCGTCGCGCCGAAAGGCGAGGTCAACGCCGACAACCAGCGCGCCAGATCGCCGGCGGAGCGTCTCGCGCTCGACGACAAGTCGCGGGCAAAATCCGAGAAGTGCCTTGCGGAAGCGGTCTATTTCGAGTCGCGCGGCGAGGCCGTTCGCGGCCAGATGGCCGTCGCGCAAGTCGTGATGAACCGCGTGTTCTCCGGCAAATATCCCGACACCGTGTGCGGAGCAGTCTATCAGAACAAGCACCGCCATCTCGCCTGCCAATTCACCTTCGCCTGCGACAACAATGCCGACGTGATCCGCGAGCCCGAGATGTGGGAGCGCGCCAAGAAGATCGCGAAGGCGATGCTCGACGGCCAGATCTGGCTGCCCGAGGTGGGCAAGTCCACGCACTATCATGCCTACTGGGTGCGCCCGTCCTGGGTCGCCGAGATGAAGAAGATGTACAAGACCGGCGTCCACACCTTCTATCGCCCGCGCGCCTGGGGTGACGGCAGCGAGGAACCGAGTTGGGGCACGCCAGCCCAGACCGCCGCGCTGTCGGCCGAGCTCGCGCAGGAAGCGAAGAGTTCTGCGGAAATGGGTGCGAGCGAGCGGCGCTGAGGCAATCAATCGTCGCGGCAGTGAAGGTGCGCTCCCTCTCCCGCTCGCGGGGGAGGGTCGGGGAGGGGTGTTTCCACAGGCGAGAACCCCAGTGTGGAGAGAGCCCCCACCCGGCGCTTCGCGCCGCCCCCCCGCAAGCGGGAGAGGTGCAGCCAACCCCGGGCTCAGAGCGGTGATCTCACATCTCAATATCCAGCGCGCAATCAAAGTTCGGCGCTGAATGCGTCAGAGCGCCTGCCGAAGCGTAGTCGACACCGGTCGCCGCGATGCTCGCGATCGAGTCCAGCGTGACGCCACCGGACGCTTCCAGCTTGAGACGACCCTCGTTGATCCGCACGGCCTCGCGCAGCGTCGCAAGGTCCATGTTGTCGAGCAGCACGGCGTCGGCCATCCCGGTATCGAGCACCTCGCGCAATTGCGCCAGCGTATCGACCTCGATCTCGATCTTGACGAGATGGCCGGCGTGGGCGCGGGCGCGCTCCAGCACCGCACCGATGCCGCCGGCGACCGCGATGTGGTTGTCCTTGATCAGGATCGCATCGTCGAGGCCGAAGCGGTGGTTGAAGCCGCCGCCGCAGCGCACCGCGTACTTCTCCAGCGCGCGCAGCCCCGGCGTGGTCTTGCGCGTGCAGCAGATGCGCATTTTCGTGCCTTCGGTGCGGGCGACATAGTCGGCCGTGAGCGTCGCGACGCCCGACAGGCGGCCGACGAAATTCAGCGCGGTCCGCTCCGCCGTAAGAATGGCACGCGCCGGCCCCGAGATCGTCAGCACCTGCTGTCCGCGGACAACGCGTGCGGCGTCACGGACGTGCGCGCGCACGTCGATGTCGGGCGAGAGCTTCTGCAACGTCGCCAGCGCCAGCGGCAGGCCTGCGATCACGCCCGACTGGCGCGCGACCAGAATGGCTTGCGCCCTGGTCGCTTCCGGGATCGTCGTCAGCGAGGTGATGTCGCCGGCGCGGCCGAGGTCCTCGTCGAGCGCGCGCTGCACCGCTTCGCCGATCGCAAGCGGCGAGAGGAAGGCGTCGGCATAGAGCAGGGAGGTGGGGGTAATCATGGAAAACTCCGTCAGGCGATCATGGGTTGGGCGACGCGCGGCAGGGATCTCAAGCTTTCCGCGATCTCGCGCACCGCGGCGAGGGTCGTCATCGTTCGCCGCGCCTGCGCAGGGACGTCAGCGGGATGGTCGGAGCGGAAATGCGCGCCGCGGCTCTCGCGCCGGCTCCACGCCGAGGCGGCAACGAGCAGGGCCGAAATCGCCACGTTGCGGAGCGCGATGCTGGTTGCCTCGCGTTCGAGCGCGGCGAAGTGGTGCACGGCCTCGGTGAGGCCGTCGCCCTCGCGGATCACGCCGACATGGGCGCTCATCATCGCGCGCAGCCGCTTCCCGGCCAGAGCATCCGGCGTGCCGCCGCGCGGTGTCACCAATGCGTCGGGGAGGCGGGCGGGCGCGGGGATCGAGCGGCCGGCGATGTCGTCGGCGATGCGCGCGGCGTAGACCACCGCCTCCAGCAGCGAGTTCGAGGCGAGCCGGTTGGCGCCGTGCGCGCCGGTCGACGACACCTCGCCGCCGGCCCAGAGTCCGTCGATCGAGCTGCGGCCGCGCGCATCCACGGCGATGCCGCCCATGTGGTAGTGCGCGGCGGGCGCAATCGGGATGGCTTGCGTGGCCGGATCGATACCGGCGGCAATGCAGCTCGCATGCACGGTTGGAAATTTGTCAGCGAAGCGCGCGCCCAGCGCCTGCCGCGCATCGAGGAAGGCGCCGCGACCGGCCGCGATCTCGGCGAATACGCCGCGGGCCACGATGTCGCGCGGCGCCAGCTCCGCGAGCGGGTGACGCGCCGCCATGAAGCGCTCGCCATTGCCGTTGATCAGCGTCGCCCCTTCACCACGCAGTGCTTCGGTCGCGAGTGGTGCGGGATCGCGGCCGACCATGATGGCGGTCGGGTGGAACTGCACGAATTCCGGATCGGCGATCACGGCACCGGCACGCGCGGCGATGGCGAGGCCGGAGCCGCGGGCTTCCATTGGATTGGTCGTGACGGCGTAGAGATGTCCGATGCCGCCTGTGGCAAGCACTACCGCGCGCGCAGCGAGCAGGAACGGTCGAGCCGTGGGATTGCCGGCTTCGCGCAGTTGAAGGCCGGCGACGGCACCGTTCTCGGCCAAGAGGGCTTCGGCGACGAGCCCTTCGATGACACGGATCGACGGCGTGCGGCGCACCGCGTCGCTCAAGGCCGCGATGATCGCGGCACCGGCACCGTCGCCTCGCACATGCACGATGCGCCGGGCCGAATGTGCCGCTTCGCGTCCCACGGCGAGCCTGCCTTCGAGATCGCGATCGAAGGGGACGCCATAGGTCAGGAGATCGTGGATGCGCGGCGCGGCCTCGCGCGCGATCCCAAGTGCAACCGCCTCGTCGACGAGGCCGCCGCCGACCGCGATGGTGTCGGCGGCGTGGGCTTCGGGCGTGTCACCCTCGGCCACCGCCGCGGCGATGCCGCCTTGCGCCCATGCGGATGATGCGCCCTGTCCGAGCGGCGCGGCCGAGATCAACGTCACCGGCCGCGTCGCGAGCTTCAGCGCGCAGAACAGTCCGGCAAGGCCGCCGCCGACGATGACGATATCGTCGGTGCGGGTGAGGTTGTGGATGTTGTTGGTCATTGTTCTCTCCATTCACTCTGCCGTCGTCCCTGCGAACGCAGGGACCCATACGCCGCGGCGGAAGTTGTTGTGCGAAGCTGCGCGTTGCCTTTCTTCGCCAAACATCTTCCTGTGGTCAGCGCGACGAGCGCGAGCGCTCGCGCGGGGATCCCGGATCTGCGCTACGCTTGTCCGGGACGACAGCTGTGTGTGACGCTGCATGTGTTGTTAATTCTTCAGATTGATCATCCGCTCGACCGAGCGCCTTGCGCGATCCGCTAGCGCGGGATCGATCGTCACCTCTTCGCGGAGCGTCAGCAGGCTGTCCAAAATGTTGGCGAGCGTGATGCGCTTCATGTGCGGGCAGAGATTGCAGGGGCGCAGCATCTCGACGTCAGGCAGCTCGGCGCGCACATTGTCGGCCATCGAGCATTCCGTGATCATCACCAGCCGCCGTGGCCGCTTTTCGCGCACCCAGTTGATCATGTGCGCGGTCGAGCCGGTGAAGTCGGCCTCTGCCAGCACGTCCGGCGGACATTCGGGATGTGCGATGATCTGCACGGACGGATCGGCCTCGCGAAAGGCGCGCAGCTCTTCGCCCTTGAAGCGCTCGTGCACCTCGCAGGCGCCTTTCCAGGCGATGATCTTCACGTCGGTCTTCGAGGCCACGTAAGTGGCGAGATAGCGATCGGGCAGGAAGATCACGCTTGGCGCGTTCAGGCTCTCGACCACCTGCACCGCGTTCGAGGAGGTGCAGCAGATGTCGACCTCGGCTTTCACCTCCGCCGAGGTGTTGACGTAGGCGACGACAGGCACGCCCGGAAATTTTTCGCGGAGCAGGCGCACGTCGGCGCCGGTGATGCTGGCGGCCAGCGAGCAGCCGGCGCGCGAATCCGAGATCAGCACCGTCTTGTCCGGGTTGAGCAGTTTTGAGGTCTCCGCCATGAAGTGCACGCCGCACTGGACGATGACATTGGCCTCCGCCTTGGTGGCCTCGACCGCGAGCTGCAGCGAGTCGCCGCCGATGTCGGCGACGCAGTGGAAGATCTCCGGCGCCTGGTAGTTGTGGGCGAGGATCACCGCGCCCCGCGCTTTCTTCAGGTCGTTGATCGCCTTGATCGTCGGCGCCATCAGCGGCCACTCGACCGGGGGGATGACGTGCTTCACGCGCTCATAGAGCGGGGCGGTGGCGCGTTCGACCTCCGCCGTCCATCCCAGCGAAGGCGTCGGCAGCGCGCGCGCTGTGGGAGCCGGTGCGGGGCGGGGAGAGGAGGCGAGATGGCCCTGCGGCCGGTTGGCAAAATCGTCTGGACCGTAGATTTCAGTGATCGGCATTAAAGCCTCCCTCGCATGTCATTTATACTCAATATGAGTATATGTAGGGCCTGAGTAATCCGGCCGAGGGGCCGGAGCGGGTTTCATCGATCCTCATATATGCTCAATATGAGTAAATCAGAAATAGCACGCTCTGCCGAGGACGGCTAGGTCCTGCCGCACACAATCTCGTCAGGTCGTCGTCCGACGCGTCTGGCGAGGCCAGATTGAAACGCAATGCTCCCGCGGCAGCCCCTCGTGGAATGCAACCGTTTTTGATTTGGGATTTTCATGCAAATGCATTAAATGACGCATTCGCGGCCGCCTCTTTGCGAATCCGCCAATGACAGACGGGGAATACCATGTCGACATCAGTGGGCGAACTCGCTCCGGCCTCACGTTCCTCCAGCTGGCGTACCCCCGCCGTCATCATTTTGTGCGGCTGCGCGATCGGCATGCTCGGCTTTGGCCCGCGCTCGGCGCTCGGCTTCTTCGTGCAGCCGATGAGCCATGAATTCTCCTGGGGCCGCGACGTGTTTGGCCTCGCCATCGCCTTTCAGAATTTGCTGTGGGGACTGGGTCAGCCCATCGCCGGCGCGGTCGCCGATCGCTTCGGCCTGTTCCGAGTGATGTGCGTCGGCGCGCTGCTCTATGCCGGCGGCCTCCTGCTGATGCGCTATTCCTCGACGCCGCTGTCGCTCAACATCGGCGCCGGCGTCATGGTCGGCTTCGGACTCGCCGGCTGCTCGTTCAATCTGGTGCTGTCGGCATTCACCAAGCTGCTGCCGGCCGAAAAGCGCGGCCTCGCGCTCGGTGCCGGCACGGCCGCGGGATCATTCGGGCAGTTCCTGTTCGCACCGATCGGCGTCGCGCTGATCGACAATTTCGGCTGGCAGCAGGCACTCTCCGTGTTCGGCTTCCTGATGCTGCTGATCATCCCGCTGTCACTGGCACTCTCGACGCCGCCGGCTGCAACTACGGCCAGTGCGACGCCGGCGGATGAGCAGACCATCACCAGGGCGCTCGCCGAAGCCTTCGGTCACCGCTCCTATGTGCTGCTGGTGCTCGGCTTCTTCACCTGCGGATTCCAGCTCGCCTTCATCACCGTGCATCTGCCGGCCTTCCTGGTCGATCGCGGCATCTCGACGCAAACCGGAGGCTGGGTGATCGCGGCGATCGGCCTGTTCAACATCATCGGCTCGCTCAGCGTCGGCTATCTTCAGAACTCGCTGCCCAAGCGCTACATCCTCTCGGCCATCTACTTCACGCGTGCGCTCGCAACCCTCGCCTTCATTTCGTTCCCGATCACGCCGTTCTCGGCGATCGCGTTCGGTGCGGTCTCCGGCCTGACCTGGCTGTCCACGGTGCCCCCGACCTCGGCGCTGGTGGCGCTGATGTTCGGCACGCGCTGGCTTGCGACGCTGTACGGCTTTGCCTTCGTCAGCCATCAGGTCGGCGGCTTCCTCGGCGTCTTGTTAGGGGGCATCGTCTTCGAACGCTTCGGTTCCTATACGCCGATCTGGTGGCTCTCGATCCTGTTCGGCGTGCTTTCCGCGCTGATCAATCTTCCGATCGTGGAGAAACCTGTCGTTCGGGCGGTTGCGCAGCCTGCCTGATCGGCTAAACATCCCGGTCAAACCAGTCAGGGAGTTCAGCTGTGGCCACATTCAAGGCGATCCGGATCGACAAGGCGGACAAGGGCACCACTGCCGCGCTGACGCAGTTCGATGAAGCCGAGCTGATGGACGGCGACGTCACCGTCCGCGTGGAATGGTCGACGCTGAACTACAAGGACGGCCTCGCGCTCACCGGCAAGGCGCCGGTGGTGCGCCGCTTCCCGATGATCGCCGGCATCGACTTCGCCGGCACGGTCGAGCAATCCTCGCATCCGCAATGGAAAGCGGGCGACAAGGTCGTCTGCACCGGCTGGGGCATGGGCGAGACCCATCTCGGCGCCTATGCCGAGATGGCACGGGTGAAGGGCGACTGGCTGGTCGCCTTGCCGCAAGGCCTGTCGGCACGCGATGCCATGGCAATCGGCACCGCCGGCTTCACTGCGATGCTCTCGGTGCTGGCACTGGAGAAGCACGGTCTCTCGCCGAAGAGCGGCCCTGTGGTGGTGACGGGTGCTGCCGGTGGCGTCGGCTCGGTCGCCACCGCCGTGCTCTCCAAGCTCGGCTACCACGTCATCGCCTCGACCGGCCGCGCCTCGGAGGCCGACTATCTGAAGCATCTCGGAGCAGCCGAAATCATCGACCGCAACGAATTGTCGGCGCCGGCTAAGCCGATCGCAAAGGAGCGCTGGGCGGGTGGCGTCGACAGCGTCGGCTCGACCACGCTGGCGAATCTGCTCTCGATGACGAAATACGGCGGGGCCATCGCGGCCTGCGGCCTGGCCGCCGGCATGGACCTGCCGTCATCCGTCGCGCCTTTCATTTTGCGCGGGGTGTGCCTTCTCGGCATCGATTCCGTGATGTGCCCGATCGAGCCGCGGAAAGCCGCCTGGCAGCGCCTGGCGTCAGATCTGGACCGAACGAAACTGTCTGAAATCACTCACGAAATTCCTCTTGATCAGGTTTCGGAGTGGGGCGCAAAAATCCTGGCCGGCCAAGTCCGCGGCCGCATCGTGGTAAAAATTGTCTAACGGCGTTCAGACTTTACCAACCAAGCTGCTTCAATGTCGCCATGGTTAGTATGGTAAGCAGCGGGTAAAGAGATAAGGCATCGCCCGCCGCGGGGGTTAGTTCGGAGTTGAGCATGCTTGCGCGTATTGTGTTGGGGGCTGTCACGGCGGCAGCAACGTTTGCGCCGGCCCTTGCCGGAAGCATGAACGCCGACGAGGCGCGTCGCTTCGTGGCAGGCAAAGTGTTTGCCTTCACCTGTTTCGACGGCACCCGCGGCGCGGGCCGCATCCTGGACGATCTCGGCGCCGCCGGTGCGGTGCAGTTCTCCGGCGCGGGCCCGGTCAAGCATCTCCGCCTGCCCGGCAATACGCTCCAGATCCGTGGCCAGAATGTCTGCGCCTCGATCAAGGGCATTCCATTCGAGCCTTGTTTCAACCTGGAAAAGACCGACGATCGCAGCTTCCGCGGCTCGGTGTCGGGGATGGGCTTCGCCTATTGCGACTTCCATCACCAGGGCGGCAACCAGATGCTGATGGCGCGCGCTGCGGCGCGCCCGCGCTCGCTGCACAGGACAGAGCACACCGGTTCCGTCGGCGCGTCCAACACCGAAGTTGCCGCGCGCGTCGAGACGCCGCGTGTCGAGAGCAGCCGGCTCGAGCCGGTGAAGTCGGAGCCCGCCAGGAACGAGGGCCCGCTGGAGCTGCGCCGTTCCACCCAGTGAGTCGGCTGCACGGGATAGCCCGCGCACTTTGTCGTTGAAGACGTTCATCGAACGCCAAGCCGCCGCGCCGTAGTCATACGGACGGCGGCTTTCATGCGTTGGTAGCTGTTCGCGCGCCAGTTTGCGGACGGCCGGGGGGCGCGGCCCGATAAAAGGGTTCAACGATGTCGCTGTACTTTTTCCGCATCAGCACCGGTCGCTATTCCGGCGCCGCCGACCAGCCGTACGAGTTCGACGATCGCACAGCCGCCTGGACCGAGATGACCGAGGTCTGCGCCAATCTGCTCGGCGGCATCGCGCGCAGCCTGAAGCCGAACGCCGAATGGTGCATGGAGCTGCTCGACGAGGACAAGAAGCCGGTCTTCCGCATCAGTCTCGTCGGTGAGAGCGTAACGGGTCCTATCACTGCGTGTGATTAACCTGTTAAGCGCGCATACCGTGCTGAAATTCAAGGGGTTTTCCTATCGATCCCGTATTTGCCGGGAGGCCGCGTTAACCAAATTGGAATGGTGAACGCATACTTTTTGGACAAGGGCGATCAACGCCGAGGGCGGCTGGCAATGACTCGGCCGCGCATTCCCTAGGGAAGCAGCCCATGTTGAGCCTCGTTCAGAATTTGCGGATTGGGACCAAGCTGGCGATCTCATCGGCGGTCGGCATCCTCCTGGTCCTCGCGATGATAGCAGGTCAGGTGATCGGAAACGGCAACGTGCGCCGGTCCAGCCAGACGGCGTCCGAGCAGCAGGAGCTCGCACGCGAGGCAGTCGAATCCAAGCTCGCGGCGCGCGCCATGCAGCTCGCCGCACGCGACATCCGCCTCGCCAATAATTCAGATGAACTGCAGAAGGCGCGCGACGCGCTGGTCGAACGCGCCGGTCATTTGGTGAAGCTTGCCGACGCAATGCTCACGCTCTCGCACGTGCCGGAAAACCGCGCGAGGATAGAGAAGCTCAAGGTCCTCACGGCGAACTACCTCAAGGGAGCTCAGCAGCTCGCATCCGTGCGCGGTGCCGCCGTGGCTCTCACGGGCGAGGATGCCGCTACTCGCCTCGCCAAGCTCGTCGATGAGGGGACGCGTCTCGCCCGCGAGGTCACGTTGCCGATCGCAGGCGAGATAGACCAGGCTGCCAATCAGATTGCCGACGTCGCCAGGCACAGAAGCGAAGAGGAGATTGCGGCCTCCGCGCGGGAGATGGCGTCCAGCGAGCATATCGCAATGGTCGTCGGCGCTTTCACGGCGCTCGTCCTCCTCGGCTCCTGGCTCACGTCGTTCCTGACCATCGCACGGCCGATCCGCGCGCTCACGGTGGCCATGGACAAGCTCGCCGGCGGCGACTTTTCCGTGGTGCTGCCCGGTCTCGGCCGCAAGGACGAGGTCGGCGGTGTCGCGGCGGCTGTCGAGAAGTTCAAGATCGTGTCCGAACAGAAGGCACGCGAGGAGGCCGAGGCCAAGATCAGGCAGGATCAGGCTGCAGCCGCGCAACGCAAGGCCGAGATGTCCAGGCTGGCCGATGGCTTCGAGGCGGCGATCGGCGAGATCGTCGATACCGTGTCATCGGCCGCGACTGAACTGGAAGCGTCTGCGTCGACGCTCACGTCGACTGCGGCGCGCGGACAGGAGCTCACCACCATGGTTGCTGCCGCCTCCGAAGAGGCGTCCGCCAACGTGCAGTCGGTGGCGTCGGCGACCGAGGAGCTGTCGTCGTCGATCACGGAGATCAGCCGCCAGGTGCAGGAATCTGCGCGCGTCGCCACCGAAGCGGTCAGCCAGGCTCGCACCACGACCGACCGCGTCGGCGAATTGTCGAAGGCGGCGGCGCGGATCGGCGACGTGGTTGAATTGATCAACACCATCGCCGGCCAGACCAATCTCCTGGCGCTCAATGCGACCATCGAGGCCGCGCGCGCCGGCGAGGCGGGCCGCGGCTTTGCCGTCGTCGCCTCCGAGGTCAAGGCGCTCGCCGAGCAGACTGCGAAGGCGACCGGCGAGATCGGCCAGCAGATCGCCAGCATCCAGACCGCGACCGAGCATTCGGTCGGCGCCATCAGGGACATCAGCAACACCATCGAGAAGCTGTCGGAGATTTCCTCGACCATCGCGGCTGCCGTCGAAGAGCAGGGCGCGGCGACGCAGGAGATCTCCCGCAACGTGCAGCAAGCGGCAGAAGGCACTCACCAGGTCTCCTCCAACATCACCGACGTGCAGCACGGCGCGAGCGAAACCGGCTCGGCATCCTCGCAGGTACTGGCGGCGGCGCAATCGCTGTCCGGCGACAGCAACCGCCTCAAGCTCGAGGTCGGCAAGTTTCTCGGCACCGTGCGCGCCGCCTGAACCGCGACATTCCTCGGCAGATCTGCTTGCAACCGCCGCGTGACTGCGCGGCGGTTGCGCGCGTTCGCAATTCGACGCCGCGACCCTCGGCGCGCGGGGTTAACTTTCCGGAAAAGCGACGCAGTCATGATTGCCGCAATTTCCCGGATGCTGAGTCGTCCTTCGCGTATTGCGTCTCAATCGTTGGAGCACATTCATGAGTGGCATTTCCATTCGCCTCACTCACAAGGTCATGGCGATCGGACTGTTCGGCCTCATCGGGCTCGTCGCCTTCGGCACGATCTACCAGATTGGCAGCCTCTCCCAGGACACGTCTCGCAACGCCGCCGAAGAGGCGCGCAGGCTGTCCGATCTGAACCAGCGGATCACCCATCAATTGCTCGAAGCGCGCCGGGCCGAGAAGGATTTCCAGCTTCGCCGCGATCAGTCCTATGCGAAGCGTCACGCCGAACTTGCTTCCGACATTGCCCGCAACCTTGATCGCCTCGGCATCGCGGCGCGTGCGGCAGGGTACGCGGCAGTCGGGGAAAAGGCGTCACTGGTCCGCACCGGGTTCGAGAGATATGTGAGCGAATTCGCGGCCGTCGAACGGGCCGAGGTCAAGCTTGGATTGAACGAAACCCTGGGGTTGTCAGGCTCGTTGCGTACGGCGGTGCACGACATCGAGACCAAGCTCAAGGACGTCGACGATCCCAGGCTCACCAGCGGCATGCTGACGATGCGTCGTCACGAGAAAGATTTCATGTTGCGCCGCGACCCGAAATACCTCGACGCCTTGAAGAAGACGGCGACGGAATTCTCCGGGCAAGTCGAGGCTTCGGCGATCCCGCCGGCCGTCAAGGCCGATATCGGCAAGAAGCTCTCCAAATACCAGGACGACTTCGTGGCGTGGGTAGCCGGCGCGCAGGATCTGGCCGCGCACGGCTCGGCGATGTCCAAGGAATTCCGCACCATCGAGCCCGTCCTCGACGAGATCGAAAAGACCGTCAGTCAGCGATATGACGCGGCGAAGGCCTCCGAAGAGTCGATGCGGTCCTCGATCAAGCTGTTGATGTGGGTCGCACTCGGATGCTCCATCCTGCTGGTGGGGAGCGTGTCCTTCTTCACTGGCCGCTCGATCTCGACCGCGCTGATCGCCATGGTGCGGTCGATGACCGGTCTGGCAAACGGTGACACCTCCGTCGTGATCCCCGGCGTCGGCCGCAACGACGAGATCGGCGAGATGGCCGGCGCGGTCGCGGTCTTCAAGACCAACATGGCGGAAGCCGAGCGACTGCGCGCCGAGCAGGCCGAAGCGGACGCGCGTGGGCGAGAGCAGCGCAAGCTCGACATGCAACGGCTCGCCGATACGTTCGAAGGCGCCGTCGGAGAGATCATCGAGACGGTGTCGTCGGCGGCAACCGAGCTCGAAGCGTCGTCGAACACGCTGACCCACGCCGCCGAGCGCGGCAACGGGCTTGCCACCGCCGTAGCGGCGGCCTCGGAGGAGGCGTCCGCCAACGTGCGGTCGGTGTCGTCCGCGAGCGAGGAATTGACCTCCTCGGTCTCCGAGATCAGCCGCCAGGTGCAGGAATCGGCGCGTGTCGCCGACGTCGCCGTCGGGCAGGCCCAGCGCACCAATGCGCGCGTCGCCGAGCTGACCAAGGCCGCTTCCCGCATCGGCGACGTGGTCGAGCTGATCAACACCATCGCCGCGCAGACCAACCTCCTGGCACTCAACGCGACGATCGAAGCGGCGCGGGCGGGCGAAGCCGGCAAGGGTTTTGCGGTGGTCGCGACCGAAGTGAAGGCGCTTGCCGAGCAGACCGCGAAAGCCACCGGCGAGATCGGTCAGCACATCGGTGCGATCCAGACTGCGACAGACGAATCCGTCGGCGCGATCAAGGAGATCGGTGACACCATCGCGAAGATGTCGGAGATCTCGTCGACCATTGCCGCTGCGGTGGAGGAACAGGGCGCCGCCACGCAGGAGATCTCCCGCAACATCCAGCACGCCGCGCAAGGCACTTCCTCAGTGTCGTCGAACATCGCCGACGTCCAGCGCGGCTCCGGCGAGACCGGGGCTGCCTCGGCGCAGGTGCATTCGGCCGCGCAGTCGCTGTCGCAGGAGAGCAACCGGCTCAAGAGCGAGGTCGCGCGCTTTCTGGACTCGGTACGGGCGGCCTGAGGCGGTCGTCCGGTGCATGTGGTGGTGCGTCGTGTTTCGCGTCGCAGCACGAGGTGTCCGTGCAGCAGCACGAGACGGTTGCGGAGAAAATAACGCCCGACGAGACCGACCCGTAGTTTTACGTAGGCTCCTGTTAACGCCTGCTTGCAATTATGGGGCGCAATCTTACGGGATAAGAACCAGCCAGCATTGTTGAACTGACCTTCGCCCGGCCGTCCGTCCTGACGCCTGTGGCGCGGGTGACGTGCGCGCTGCCAGGGTATCATCGGGATTTGTGTGATGTCGAAGTTGTCGATCGTTTTCAAGCTTCTGACCGTGCTGTCGGTCCTCGTTCTGTCGCTCGCCGGTGTCGGCGTGACGGCGATCGGCACCATGCAGAATATCAACGCTCACACGGTCGAGATTGCACAGAGCTGGCTGCCGAGCGTGCGAGCGCTCGGGTCCATGCGCGCCGACATCAACGAGCTGCGCGTCGCGCTCCGTTTGCACCTGATGCAGGACACCGCCGAAGGCAAGGAAGCCGCCGAGAAGCGGCTGGCCGGCTTGCGTGAGCGCATCGAGAAGACGCGCAAGGTCTACGAGCCGCTGATCACGGTCGCCGAAGAGCGCGCGCTCTATGAGCAATGGAGCAAGGCGTGGGGCGAATATCTGAACGGCGTGCAGGAGACGATGGCGCTGTCGCGCAAGAGCGTCGGCCGCTTCCCGACCGA
Organism: Bradyrhizobium sp. WSM2793; assembly: GCF_000379585.1. Lineage (NCBI taxonomy): Bacteria > Pseudomonadati > Pseudomonadota > Alphaproteobacteria > Hyphomicrobiales > Nitrobacteraceae > Bradyrhizobium > Bradyrhizobium sp. WSM2793. Next base: position 238,260 of record NZ_KB902846.1, read on the forward strand.
CGCCAACGAGATGTTGCAGACCAAGGTCGCCAAGATGGCCCAGGCCGCCGATCCCCTGCTTCAGAAGGGGATCGAGCTCAATAACCAGGGCGCCGAGCTGGAGACCAGGCAGGCGGCCGACAGCTACGCCACCATCTTCCGCGTCCTGGTCGGCATCATCGTGCTGTCGGTCGTGATCGCGATCGGCGCCGCCTATTATCTCGTGCGCGACGTCTCTCGCGGCATCGCCTCGATCATTCGTCCGATGCAGTCGCTCGGCGAAGGAGACCTCTCGGCCGAAGTGCCGCATCGCGGCGTGAAGACCGAGATCGGCTCGATGGCGGATGCGCTCCAGATCTTCAAGGAAGCGCTGGTTGCCAAGAAAGCCGCCGATGAGGCGGCCGCACGCGACGCCGAAGCCAAGATCGAACGTGGTCGCCGCGTCGATGCCATCACGCGCAATTTCGAGGCCATGATCGGCGAGGTCGTCGAGACCGTGTCTTCGGCCTCGACCGAGCTCGAGGCCTCCGCGGCCACGCTGAGCGGCACGGCGCAGCGCGGCCAGCAACTCGCAACCGTCGTTGCGGCAGCGTCCGAGGAGGCTTCCACCAACGTCCAGGCGGTGGCGTCCGCCTCGGAGGAGCTGTCGTCCTCGATCACCGAGATCAGCCGCCGCGTGCAGGATTCGGCGCGGATGGCCGCGGAAGCCGTCGAGCAGGCGGCGCGGACCAACGATCGCGTCAACGCGCTGTCGCAGGCAGCCTCCCGCATCGGCGACGTCGTCGAGCTCATCAACACCATCGCCGGCCAGACCAACCTGCTGGCGCTGAATGCGACCATCGAAGCGGCGCGCGCCGGCGAAGCCGGTCGCGGCTTTGCCGTCGTCGCCTCCGAGGTCAAGGCATTGGCCGAGCAGACCGCGAAAGCGACCGGCGAGATCGGGGCGCAGGTTGCAGGCATTCAGTCTGCAACGCAGGAATCCGTCAGCGCCATCCAGGAGATCGGCGGCACCATCGAGCGATTGTCCGAAGTGTCCTCGGCCATCGCCGCCGCCGTCGAGGAGCAGGGCGCTGCGACGCAGGAGATTTCCCGCAACGTCCAACAGGCCTCGCTCGGCACGCAGGAAGTCTCGTCCAACATCACCGACGTGCAGCGCGGCGCGATCGACACCGGCTCGGCCTCGGGCGAAGTGCTCTCGGCGGCGAAATCGCTGGCGACCGACAGCACCCGCCTGAAGGTCGAGGTCGCGCAGTTCCTGGAATCGGTCCGCGCGGCCTGATCTTTACGCGCTCGTCTGCGGAGCCGGCGGCGGTGCGACCTGCCGCCGGAACAGAATGCGCTGGTAGAGCCAGCCGATCGCGACCAGCACGACGCCGAGGCACATGAACGAGAGCGCACGGTAGACGCCTGTCAGCGTCGACATGTCGATGACGAAGGCCTTCAGGATCGTCAGCGCGATGACGGCAGCCGAGGCCAGCCGTGCGCGCTCCGAGTTGACGAGAATGCCGATCCCCAGCAACGCCACGCCGAAGGCGAGCCAGCCGATCGAGTAGGTGTATTGTTCGGCGCCCGTGGTCGCGCCGGTGGAGAGGATCGGGCCGTGATAGAAGCGGCGGATCTCCAGCGTGACATAGGCGAGCGCGAACACCAGCGCGCCGCCCGCAATCGTGTTGGCGTAGACCTTGCCGCGCATCCCGACCACTGCGTAGGACAGCAGCAGCATCAGCACGGCCGGCAGCGCATAGCCGAGCAGCAGCAGGTTGAACACGGCGCCGCCGACGTCGATGCGCCAGATCAGCGGGTTCTCCAGGATCAGGAGGCCGAACACGCTGATGAGCCCGCCGATCGCCGTCAGCACCACCGCGCCGACATTGTGCACGATGCTGCGGCTGCGCAGCCGCAAGCGCTCCAGCCCGATCGCCATCGCCAGCGTGACGCAGACCTGTAGCGCGAATTCGAGCAGCGACGGCGGCGAGGTCATCCGGCCATTGGTGGCAAAGTGCCGGATCTCCATGAAGGCGAGCAGCGCGGTGAACAGGATCGCCGCGGTCTCGACCATGCGCAGCGGCGCATCGTCGGCGCGGCGGCGCAGGAAGATGCTCGCGGCCCAGAACGAGGCCGCCGGCAGGCCATAGCCCCAGAGCAGCCAGTTGAAGATCGGCGTGGTGCCGACGGCATCGCCGACGATGCGCGGATCGTAGCCGATGCGCGCGGTGACGATGCCGGCGAAGATGGCGGCGAGCCAGCGCAGGAACGGGATTGGCCGCTGCATCGAGATCCAGGCGGTGCCGAGCGACATCAGCGCCAGCGCGATGGTGAGCCAGCCCTTCTCCAGCGCGAAGGTCAGCGCCAGCGCCAGCGCGCCGAGCGTGCCGGTCGCGAACAGGGCGGTGGAGACGGCGACGCCCGGCCGGGTTTCGCGCCGTGTAAGCGCTTCGGTCGCAGCACCAAAGGCGGCGGCAAGCAGCACCGCGAGGATCGCAAACGGGATCGAGCGGTCGAGATGGGCGATGCGGGCGTAGAGCGCGATGAGGATCGCGATCGGCGTGGCGACGGCTGCGGCCGACCACACCACGGGAATGATTGCAGAGTTGGAGCGGCCCTGCGCGAGGAAGCCCGCAATGCCGAAGCCGACGGCGAAGATCGCGGCCATCACCAGATGCAGCGTCACCGAGCTGTCGATCGCGGCCGGTCCAACACCTGCGATGGGGCCGCCCGGCAGCACCAGCATGTCGGGATTGGCGCGCACCGCCCATTCGGCGAACACGATGAAGATGGTCGCTGCGGCCGCACCGAGCGCGCCGGTCGCCGCCGGCGCACGCCAGGCGACGAGAAGCGTCGCGCCGACGAGAAGCGTGAACGCGATCAGCGCCAGATCCGCATGTGCGCTCGACAGCACGATCAGCATGGCGCCGAACAGGTAGGCGCCGAGCGAGCTGGATGAGACCGGCTCGATCTCGCCATCCTCGATGCTGGGGCCGAACATGAAGCCGCAGACCACGAGCAGCGCGGCGAGCACGAAGCCTGCGATGACATGGAAGGCGTGCGGCGCGACCTGCAACTCTTCGCTATCCAGACCCGGGAAGATCCAGAGCACGGCAAAGGCGATCGTCGTGACCGCCAGCCAGCGCCACAGCCGGATGCGCGCGAGGCCGAAGCTCGCGGCGGTGACGATGGCGAGATAGATGTAGAGGGCCCAATAATCCGGCTTGCCGCTGGAGACGAGCAGCGGCGTCACGAAGGCGCCGACCACGCCGAGGCCGGCCAGCGCCGGCCCGTGCAGCAGCGCCGCGGCAAGCGTGCACATGGCCACGATGCCGAGCAGCACGAAGGCGGTGGCGGGCACGAGGAAGCCGTAGAGCGCATAGGCGGCATAGATGGTCGCAAACGCCACCGCGGTACCTGCGGCGGTGAGGATCGCCGGGATATTGGCGATCGGCAGCGCCTGGATGTTGGAAATGCTCTCCTTGCGCCGCGACCACTCGCCGGCCCCGAGCAGCGCAGCTGCGAACAGGCCGCCCAGGAACACGCGCACGCCGGGGCCGAGCAGACCGGCCTCGATCGAATAGCGCACCATGAAGAAGCCGCCGAGCGCCAGTGCCAGGCCGCCGATCCAAACCACCCAGCGGGTGCCGAGCTGCTCCTCGAAGCCGGGCGCAGCAGCCGGCACTGGAGGTGGTGCGGCAGCCGCGGAGCTCGCTTCGAGCGGCGGCGGTGAAAGCTCTTCGGTGACGAGTGGCGGCGGCGCCGGTTCGGCTTCGGGCGCAAGCGGCGGCGGCTCGGCGGCCGTCGTCGCGGGCGCAGGCGCCTGCTCCTGCTCCTGCGCGGGCATGAGCGGCGGCGGCTGCACCTGCCGTTGCGCGTAGAACATCTCTTCGAGCGAATTCAGTCGCCGGCGCAGCTCGGCCGCCTGGCTGGAGGCCTTGATCGCGATCAGGAAGGCGGCGATCGCAATGATCCACGCAAAGACGTCAAACGGGCCGTCGAACATAAAGCCTCCAGGCGACCGGCGGGCAGGGGCCGGTCACATAGTATGTCGGGTCAACGCCGGGAGCGCACGCGCAAGCCCGGCGCGGGCCGCTCCTGGAGCACGTCGCGCCGGAAGCGATAGAGCGCCGCCGGCCGTCCGCCCGTCTGTGTCGACATCACCCCGGTCGGTTCGACCAGGGCTTCCATTTCGACCAGGCGGCGGAAATTCTGCTTGTGCAGGTGCCGGCCTGAGATTGCCTCGACCGTATGCTGCAGTTCGGTAAGTGTGAATTCGGGCGGCAAAAGTTCAAAGACGACAGGACGATACTTCAGTTTTGCACGCAGCCGCGCGATCGCCGTGGCGAGAATCCGGCGGTGATCGAACTGCATCGACGTCCCGAGCGGGGGAAGCGTCTTGCGCGCTAATGCCGCAGGGCGGCCGTCGCGCCGTGCTTCCTCGACCAGTCCGGCCTCGTACAAGAGCTCGTAGCGGTCGAGCACCCGCTCCTCGTCCCAGGCCGCCCCGTCGAGGCCGAAATAGAACCGCACGCGATCCTTGCGCGGCAGCGCGCGCGTCGTCTCCGGCGTCTCCTCCGCGGCCCATTCGGTCAGCGCGGGAATGATGTCGCGGGCGATGATCGCCGGGGGCTCCTCGCGCCGGTCTTCCCACGGGAAGAAGCGATACCATGGCGCGAAGCTCGCCGCATTGGCTGCAAGCTCGCCGTCCACCGCGCGCGTCAATGCGAGATAGCCGATCGACACCATATGCGCGCCGGTATCGCCGGCCTCGGCATGGCGGCCGCGATCGCCGAAGGTGTAGAGCTGCTCGACATAGCCGAGCCGCAAGCCCGCCTGTTCCTCGACCCAGGCGCGCAGGCCGATGTCGAAGGTGCGATGCGCGAGCGCGTCGAACGGGCCGAACGGCAGGCCGGCAAGCCCGTCATTGCCGCGCGCGGTGAGGATCAGCGGCTCATGCCCCTCGATCGCGACGATTGCCGCGGTCAGGCCGATCTCGATCGGCGTCAGCAGCGTCTCGCTCATGCGGCTGATATCGCGGGCGGTGAGAGAAAAATATGCCGATTGATTGAGCCGGCCTCTCTACGAACTCGCTGCACCTCTCCCGCTTGCGGGGGAGGTCGACGCGCTCGAAGAGCGCGGCGGGTGGGGGCTCTCTCCCCACGGGGGTCCTCGCTTGCGGAGATACCCTCTCCCCAACCCTCCCCCGCAAGCGGGAGAGGGAGCGCACCTGCGGTGTCGCGCGCAGCTGTCATTCGAGCTCGATCACGAAGGGGCGGCCCTCGACCATCATCGCGCCGGGGCCGATCTCGTCGAGCGCGCGCAGCATGCGGCCGTCGCGTCCCAGCGCACGATCGGCAAGGCCGACGATGCGCCGGTTCGGCGAGGCGATCGGCGAAGCCGAGCGGATCTTCCTGGCGATCTCGAGCTCGTCGCGGTTCGGATTGAGCGCGCACACCGCCGCAAACGCGCTCGCGGTGGAGCGGCTGATGCCGGCATAGCAATGCACCACCAGCGGCGCACTGCGGTCCCAGCCGCGGACGAAGTTCAGCACCTGATCGATATGGGTCTCGGACGGTGCGACGAAACCGTCCATCTCCTCGGTGATGTCGTCCATCGAGACCTTGAGATGGTTGGCGGGCAGCACGGACACCGGCCGTGCCACCTGCTCGACATTGGCCATCACGGTCAGCACGTGGCTGGCCCTGGTAAGGCGGACGGTTTCGGGAAGCGCGGCGAGGGAACAGACGTGGATCATGGGGGACCTTTTTGCCGCCGAGTATAGCCGGTGCCGTAGGGTGGGCAAAGCGGAGCGTGCCCACCACCTTTGTCGCAAAAGCGAAAGGACGTGGGCACGGCGCAAGTGCACCTTTGCCCACCCTACGGCACCTACGCGAACACCGCGCCAAACCGCTCCAGAAACTGCTTCTCGGCCCGGGCCGCAGTCCACGGCGTCAGATAGTCGCGCCGGACGCTGTCGGAGAGGCCGGGATCCTTGCCGAACAGGCGCCGCGCCTCGCTTTCGCTGAAGCCGGCAAGCTCGGTCGCTTCCAGATAGGCCGCCCCGCGATCGGCGGCCTTGATCGCCAGCGTGACCTCCTCGGGCAGCACCGGCGGCAGTCCGAAGCGGACATGGATGGCGCCGAGCAGGCGTTTCTCCACCGCCTTGTAATGGCCGTCGAGCACCGCCTTGAACGGCGAGATCATGTCGCCGATGACATATTCGGGCGCATCATGCAGCAGCGCTGCGAGCCGCATGCGCTGGTCGACCCGCGGCATCTCGTGCCGCATCACGGTCTCCACCAGCAGCGTGTGCTGCGCGACCGAGAAAATGTGCGTGCCAACGGTCTGCCCGTTCCAGCGCGCGACGCGCGCCAGCCCATGCGCGATGTCGGCGATCTCGACGTCGAGCGGGGAGGGATCGAGCAGATCGAGCCGCCGTCCCGACAGCATGCGCTGCCAGGCGCGAGACGCCACGTCGCGTGCAGTCTTCTTCGCCGTCATTTGACCTTGAGGCGCGGCTTGCGCTGCGTCTTGCTGCAGCTGGCGTGACAGTGGCAGTCGACGAGGTGGTCGTTGACCATGCCGGTCGCCTGCATGAAGGCATAGACGATGGTCGGGCCGACGAATTTGAAGCCGCGCGAGGATAGATCCTTCGAGATTTGCACCGACAGCGGCGTCGAGGCCGGCACGCTCGCGGTGGTCTTGAAATGATTGACCTTGGGCCGTCCGTCCATGAAGTCCCACAGCAGTTTCGAGAAGCCGGGACCCTTCTCCATGATGTCGAGATACGATCTCGCGCTCGCGATCGTGCCGTCGATCTTGGCGCGGTTGCGCACGATGCCGGCATCGTTCATCAGCGCGTGCACCTTCTTGGCATTGTAGCGCGCGATCTTCTCCGGCTGGAAATCGTCGAAGGCCTTGCGGAAATTGTCGCGCTTGCGCAGGATCGTGATCCAGGACAGGCCGGCCTGGAAGCCGTCGAGGATCAGCTTTTCGTACAGTGCGCGGTCGTCATACTCCGGCACGCCCCATTCGGTGTCGTGATAGGCAACATAGAACGGGTCATCGCCCGGCCAGGGGCAGCGGGTCTTTCCGTCGGGATGCAGGCGGGGAGCGCGGCTCATGCGATGGGTTGCTTGGCTGGAATGCGAACGACGTCCGGTTCCGCAAGCTTCAAGACGAGGCCGCCTGCGGTGAGGGGCTGGCCGGCATCGAGCGCGTCTGCGACACGGTCGATGCGCACCAGCGCAATGCCCTTGCCGCCGGATGTCGAGCCGATGGTGCCGACCGGCTTGTCGCCGGCAAGAATGGTCGCGCCGGCCTCGGGCGAGGGACCATCGAGCAGCACCTTCACGCTGCGGGTACGCGCGGTGCCGCGATGCTGCATGCGCGAGACGACCTCCTGGCCGACATAGCAGCCCTTGTCGAAGTCGACGCCGGCAAGACGGTCCATGTTGGTCTCGTGCGGAAACGCATCGCTGTACATGAAATCAAGCCCGCCGCGCGGCACGCCGAGCGCGATGCGGTGCGCCTCGTATTCGGCGGCGTCGACCAGCTCGGCCCCGATGAGGTCGGAGAGTTTCTGTTTGAGATCCTCAGGGATCAGGATGCGGGTGCCGAGCGCTTCGTTGCGAGGATCAGCGAAGGCGAGGTCCGGCTGCGCCGCAGGCTGGCCGTCCCAGGCGGCGAGCACGCCGAGATCAAGGTTTTCCACCGTGACCTTGGCGCGCAGCTTGTAGAATTTCAGCTTGGTGGCGAAGCTCTCGGCCAGCGCTTTGGGGCAGTCGATCAGGAACCCGCCGCCGTGACCCGCGGGGACTTCCGTGATCAGGAAATCCACGATGATCTTGCCCTGCGGCGTCAGCAGCGCGCCGAATCGCCCCAGCCCCGGTTTCAGCCTGTCGAGGTCGGTCGTGACCAGGCCGTTGAGGAAGTTGCGCGCATCCTCGCCCGCGACCTTGACCACGCCCCGGTCGGGAAGAAACGCTGATTTCATGCGAAAATCTCTTGCGACATGTTGCTCCGGAACGTAAGCCCGCGAGGCATAAACGACAAGACCTCGAGCCCTGCGCTTGGGGATGAGAAGGGCCTTCAGCCATGACCCAGCGTTTCGATGTGATCCTCAAAGGCGGCACCGTCGTCAACCAGGACGGCGAGGATGTTCGCGATATCGGCATCACCGGCGGCCGCATCGCCGAGCTGGGGCCATTGTCGCAGGCCTCGGCCGCGGAGGTCATCGACTGCAAGGGCCTGCACATCCTGCCCGGCGTGATGGACACGCAGGTGCATTTCCGCGAGCCCGGCCTGGAGCAGAAGGAAGACCTCGAGACCGGTTCGCGCAGTGCCGTGATGGGCGGCGTCACCGCCGTATTCGAGATGCCGAACACCTCGCCGCTCACCGTGACTGAAGCCACCTTCACCGACAAGGTGAAGCGCGCCCATCACCGCATGCATTGCGATTTCGCTTTTTTCATCGGCGGCACGCGTGAGAACGTGCAGGACCTGCCGGTGCTCGAACGTGCGCCTGGCTGTGCCGGCGTCAAGGTGTTCATCGGCTCCTCGACCGGCGCGCTGCTGGTGGAGGACGACGAAAGCCTGCGCCGCATCTTCCAGGTGATCCGCCGCCGCGCGGCCTTCCATGCCGAGGACGAATACCGCCTCAACGACCGCAAATCGCTGCGCATCGAGGGCGACCCGCGCTCGCATCCGGTGTGGCGCGATGAGACCGCGGCGCTGATGGCAACGCAGCGCCTCGTCAAGCTCGCGCACGAGACCGGAAAGCGCATCCACGTGCTGCATATCTCGACCAAGGAAGAGATCGAGTTCTTGCGCGACCACAAGGACGTCGCCTCCTGCGAGGCGACGCCGCACCACCTCACGCTGACTGCGCCCGAATGTTACGAGCGGCTCGGCACGCTCGCGCAGATGAACCCGCCGGTGCGCGGCGCCGACCACCGTGCCGGCATCTGGCGCGGCATCGAGCAGGGCATCATCGACGTGCTCGGCTCCGACCATGCCCCGCATACGCTGGAGGAGAAGCAGAAGACCTACCCGGCTTCGCCCTCCGGCATGACCGGCGTGCAGACGCTGGTCCCCCTGATGCTGGATCACGTCAATGCGGGCCGGCTTTCTCTGGCGCGCTTCGTCGATCTCACCAGCGCCGGTCCCGCGCGTCTCTACAACATGGCCTGCAAGGGCCGCATTGCGGCGGGCTATGACGCCGATTTCACGGTCGTCGATCTGAAGCGCAGCGAGACCATCACCAACAAATGGGTGGCGTCGAAAGCTGGCTGGACCCCCTATGACGGGTTGCGCGTCACCGGTTGGCCCGTCGGCACCTTCGTCCGCGGCCGCCGCGTGATGTGGCAGGGCGAGCTGGTCACGCCCGCGCAGGGCGAGCCGGTCCGGTTTCTGGAGACGCTGAAGCAGTAGCTTGCCGCGCTCGTTGTGATCCGTCATCCTGAGGTGCGCGCCATGCAATGCTCTCGCATTGCATGGCAAGCCTCGAAGGATGAGCGGCCCCGCTAGTGGCCGTGCCCTTCGAGGCCTCCGCTACGCTCCGGCACCTCGGGGTGACGGGGATAGTATGCGTATGATGGGAGACTATCCAATGAGCCAAAGTGCCCTCATCGCCACCGAACAACTTGCCGCCATCCTCGGCGATCCCAACCTGCGCCTCTACGATTGCACGACCTACAACGAGCCGGTGCCGCCGGGCAGTGACGTACCGTATCGCGCAGTCCCCGGCGACAAGTCCTTCGCCGCCGGCCATATTCCGGGCGCCGATTTCCTCGACCTGCAAGGCGAGTTCGCCGACACCTCCGCGCGCCCCCTCTTCATGATGCCTGATGTCGGCCAGTTGGAGGCCGCCTTCGGCCGCCATGGCCTCGATGCGAGCAAGACCATCGTGCTCTACAGCATCGGCACGATGATGTGGTCGACGCGGTTCTGGTGGATGCTGCGTTCACTCGGCGTCGATGCGCTCGTGCTCGACGGCGGCTTCGACAAATGGAAAGAGGAGGGACGTCCGGTCGAGACGGGCGCACCGAAAGGCTATCCGGCCACGACCTTCAAGGCCACGCCGCGCGCGGGCTTCTTCGTCGACAAGAATGTCGTGAAGGCACGGATCGGTGATCCCTCGACGGTAATCGTCAACGCTCTCTTGCCGCAATTTCACCAAGGCCTGGAGCCGAGCCGCTACGGCCGGCCGGGTCGCGTGCCGAGCAGTATCAACGTTCCCGCCCCATCGCTCGTCAATGCCGACAAGACGCTGACGAGTCTTGCGGATGCGGAAGCAAAGTTCGTCGCCCAAGGCGTCACGCGCGACAAGACCGTGATCTGTTATTGCGGCGGCGGCATCTCGGCGACAATCAACCTCTTGCTGCTGACGCAGCTCGGCTACGACAAGCTGACGCTCTACGACGGCTCGATGGGCGAATGGGCACGGGACCCTTCGCTCCCGATCGAGACGGATTAGGTGGGCGGCTCTTACCCTCCCCTGGAGGGGGAGGGTCGCTTCACGTCGAGCGAAGCGAGAGGTGAAGCGGGGTGGGGTGATCTCTCCACTCGTGCACCGGCTCTGAGGAGAGACTGTCACCCCACCCCGCTCGCGCTGCGCGCGATCGACCCTCCCCCTCCAGGGGAGGGTAAGAAAGTCAGGAACCTTTTTCCTTGGTTTGCATCCAATGTCCGGAACCAATGGAGATAAGGTGCCCGCCATGCCAGGGACCGCAGCCGGCCTGTCCGCCGGCCTCAGGACGTCGGAAGTCGAGCTGATCGAGCGCGCGCGGCGCCGCGACGAGGCTGCGCTCCGCGAGATCATGCAGGCCAACAATCGCAGGCTCTATCGCCTCGCGCGCGGGATATTGCGCAGCGACAGCGAGGCCGAGGATGTGGTGCAGGAAACCTATGTCCGCGCCTTCACGCATCTCGATGGCTTTTTGGGTGAAGCCCCGCTGTCGACCTGGTTGTCGCGCATTGCGATCAACGAGGCGCTCGGGCGCTTGCGCAGTCGGAAGCCGCAGGTCGAGCTGGGATCGGTGCCGGAGGCAACGCTGGAAGCACAGATCATCCAGTTTCCCCTTTCGTCCGCCGCAACCGATCCGGAAAAATCCATGGCCCAACGCGAGATCCAGCGCGTCGTCGAACACGCGGTCGATGAATTGCCCGATGCCTTCCGCATGGTCTTCATCGCGCGGGTGATGGAGGCCATGAGCATGGAGGAGACGGCCGAGCTGCTCGGCATCAGGCCCGAGACCGTCAAGACGCGGTTGCACCGTGCGCGCACCCTGCTGCGCGAGAACGTCGAGAAGAAGATCGGCCCCGTCGTGATGGACGCGTTTCCGTTCGCCGGACAGCGCTGCGAGTGCCTGACGGAGGCGGTGCTCAGGCGCCTTGGCATCGGCTCATGATTTTTCGGGAACGTTCGCGTAAAACACCCATCCAATCCCTGTGAAGCAACGCGCCGGCCAACGTCCGGCACCACAGGAGCATCGAGCCATGTTCACCCGACGGAGCGCGGCGATCGCCGCGGCCATTCTGTTGTCGAGTCCCGCGCTGCTGCAAAGCGCCGGCGCATCCGACAAGCCCACCGATCCCCAGATCGCCCATATCGCCTACACCGCGGGCGTGATCGACATCAACGCCGCCAAGCAGGCGCAGAAGAAGGCGAAGAGCAAGGACGTCAAGGCGTTTGCCGAGGACATGCTGCGCGACCACGAGGCCGTCAACAAGCAGGCGTTCGCGCTGGTCAAGAAGCTGAACGTCACGCCGGAGGACAACGACACCAGCAAGGCGCTGTCGAAGCAGGCGAGCGACAAGCTGGCCGAGCTCGACAAGCTGGACGGTGCCGCCTTCGACAAGGCCTACGTCGCCAACGAGGTTGCCTACCACAAGGCGGTCAACGGCGCGCTGGAGACCCAGCTGATCCCGTCCGCGAACAATGCCGAGCTGAAGAGCCTGCTACAGACGGGCCTGAAGATATTCCAGGGACACCAGCAGCACGCCGAGCACGTCGCGGCAGAGCTGAAATAGGGGAGTGGCAATGATGCCGGAGCGACTGGCTTCGAGCGCCATAGCACTTGTCCTTGCGGCGACGGTCGCCCCGGCACACGCCGCGACGATCGAGATCACGATGGACAATCTCGTGATTGCTCCGGCCGAGGTATCGGCGAAGATCGGCGATACCATTACCTGGATCAACAAGGACGTCTTCGCCCACACCGCCACGGCGAAGAACGGCGACTTTGACGTGACGCTGCCGCCGAACAAGTCGGCGACATCGGTTCTGAAGAAGGCGGGAGTGATCGACTATTACTGCCGCTATCATCCCAACATGAAAGCGACGCTCAAGGTCGAGCCGTGAGGGGAGGGAGCAGGTTCCTGATCGCCGCGGGAACATCTCCCGGCCGCCGCGAGACTAATGCTTGTCCGCGGCAAGCGGCTTCCGTGCGATAAACGCGGCAGACTTCGCGAAGGCTTTCGCCAAATCCGTTCGCAAAGTCATTCATCCGTTGACTGGCCCCGCCCGCGTGGCGGGGTCATTTTCGCGGAAAGCTCACTGCCTCGCGAGCGTGACCGAGAACTCGCCGTTGCGGATGCGACCCGGAAAACCCTCGACGAACTTGGCGACCGCGTCCTCGCCATAGGTCCCGACGAGCTCGGCGAAGGCCGCAAACAGGCTCGCCTGCGCCAGGCAGTCGCCGTCGACGCCCTCATGGCGCGCTTCGGCCCAGGCCTCGTTGAGATAGCTCAGTGCGGCCTGCTTCTGCTCGTGATCGGGCAGCGGCGCGCGGTCGGGGGCGTAGGAAATCGGCTGGCTCATGAAACTCGATCGGGGCTGGGGCGCGATCCACGGCGATGCGCTGTGCGAGAAGGTGTAGCACGCGCATTAACGACCGCTAGGCCACATCTTTAAGAACGGTTAACGGCTGTGAACAAAGTCGATGACAGGGTTCCACCGGCTGCCCAACCCTCATGGTGAGGAGGCGCGTCAGCGCCGTCTCGAACCATGGAAGGTCCCGCTGCCGCAGCTGGGCCTTCCATCCTTCGAGACGCGCGTTCCGCGCTCCTCAGGATGAGGAGTTACGGCTGAGAGTGCGGTTGGTGAGAGCTCAGTTTGCGTAGCGCGCCGTCAGATCGCGCGAGATCTTCGAGCCTTCTTCGATATAGCGGCGGATCGCCACCGTCGCCGCCGGCGTGCAGCTCCGATAGGTCTGCTGAAAGCCGTTATAGCCGCGGTTGAAGCCGGCGATCATGCGGGTGCGGCGCTCCCCGGAGGGGGTTTCGGCATCGATCAGCGCCTGCATCTCGTTGCGCCATTTGTTGCCTTCGTTGGACCCGCAGATGCCGCGCAGATAGTGCAGCCCGCCGAGGATCTCGGCCAGCCGCTGCAAATCGCCGTCAAACGGCGCCGCCCCGTCCTGGGCCCTCGCGGGTCCGGAGGCGCAGGCGAGAATCAGGGCAAAAATGGCCAGAAATCGCGTGGACATCGGCGGGGTGTATGCCTCTTCGAGGCTGTTGACGCAAGGCGACGCGAGGGCGGTACGCTCCCTCTCCCGCTTGCTGGGGAGGGGGTGTCTCCGCGGGCGAGAACCCCCCAAGAGGAGAAAGCCCCCACCCGCCGCGCTCTTGCGAGCGCGTCGACCTCCCCCGCAAGCGGGAGAGGTGCAGCGGAGCCCGGAGCTGGCTTCAGGTTATTACCAGCCGCGCGGCGGACTGGATGACCTCGTCCAGCCCCCCGGTCAGCTTGAGGTCGCCGAGGCCCGCCAGGGCATCCGGGGCCATCCAGCGGTAGTCGTCGAGCTCGTCGTTCAGGATCGGCTCCCGCGCCACCCAGCGGGCGGCAAACGACATGATCAGATAATGGCCGGCACCGGGCGCGGCGGGCAGCACCTCGCGCCAGCCGGCGAGGCCGACGATCGCGATGTCGAGCCCGGTCTCCTCGTCGACCTCGCGGCTCAGGGCCTGATGCAGCGATTCGCCGAATTCGACCCGGCCGCCCGGGAGCGAATAGAAGCCCTTGGCGGGCGAGCGGGCGCGGCGGGTCAGCAGCACCTTGCCGTCGCGGAAAATCGCGGCGCTGACGGCGAGCTGGGGATGGGTGGGCTGGACGACCGAAGCCATTTTCTTGAAGGACCTGGTTCTTGAAGGCCTAATTCTAAAGGACCTGGCTCAGTTCGCCATGATGGTGTCGACGTCGGCTTCCGCCCCGCCATTGATGATGCCGCCGCAGGCGGCGATCAGCGGCTTGACCCAGAGCGTGGCCTGCTCGGCGAGGCGGACGCGGGTCGTGTCCTTCTCGACCTCGCGCATGGCCGAGCCGACCGCGGTCAGGATCGAGGTCATGGTATCGGTGATGTGGTCGAACTGGGCGCGCACGTTGGGGTTGGCTTTCTCATAGGCCTCGATAGCCAGATCCCGCGCCTTGAAGTTTGACGCCGTGAAATGCTCGGCATAGGACAGCGGCGACCAGGTCAAGAAATCTTCCGCGCATTCCGGCATGTCCGGAACCATTTCCAGCAGCATCACGGCTTCATTGAAATGGTTGAGATAGTCGGTGGCAAGCCCGGTCCGCGGGTTGATATTGGCCACGCGCAGCCGTTCGGCCCAGTCGGCGGCCTCGGGGCCCGTCTGTGCATGCGTCCGCGCGGGTTGGGAGGCCGTTGAGCTCATCTGCCGCAGTGTTAACGTTCGGGGTTAAAAGGACCTGAACGGACCCTATATAGACACCCTGGGATGTGTGGACGCTTTGTCATAACTTCGGCCCCCGCGGCTTTGCGGCAACTGTTCGGCTATGTCGAGCAGCCCAACTTCCCGCCCCGGTACAATGTCGCCCCGACACAACCGATTCCGGTCGTGTTGATGGAGAATGGCGCGCGCCATTTCCGCCTGATGCGCTGGGGATTGCTGCCGGGCTGGGTCAAGGACCCCAAGGGCTTTACGCTCCTGATCAATGCCCGCTCCGAGACGGTGCTGGAGAAGCCCGCCTTCAAACGCGCAATTCGCCGGCGCCGCGGCCTGATCCCGGCCGATGGCTATTACGAATGGAAGGTGGAGGACGGCCGCAAGCAGCCCTTCTTCATCCACCGCGCCGACGGTGCGCCGCTCGGCTTTGCCGCATTGTTCGAGACCTGGGCCGGGCCGAACGGCGAGGAGCTCGACACGGTCGCGATCGTCACGGCCGCGGCGGGCGAGGATCTCGCCGCGCTGCATGACCGCGTACCCGTCACCATCAGCGAGCGCGATTTCGAGCGCTGGCTCGACATCAGGGGCGACGAGGTCGTTGCGATCCTGCCGCTGATGACGGCACCGCGCATCGGCGAGTTTGCCTGGCACCCGGTCTCCACCCGCGTCAACCGCGTCGCCAATGACGACGATCAGTTGTTGCTGCCGATCAGCGCGGAGGAGATGGCGGCGGAAGCCGAGGCGGCGAAGCCGAAGAAGGCGGCGCGGAAGGCGGCAGCCGGGCCGGCCGATGACGGGCAGGGGTCGTTGTTCTAGCCACGCTGCCGTAGGGTGGGCAAAGGCGCAACGCGCCGTGCCCACGATCTCTCTCCTCAACGGGCAGTGGTGGGCACGCTTTCGCTTTGCCCACCCTACGGCAGCGGAGTCTTAAACGACCTCCCGGGCCCGCAGCCCTGCGATCTCCGCCGCATCAAACCCCAGCTCGTCCAGCACCGCATCGGTATCCGCGCCGAGCTCCGGCGCCATCCGGTCCAGCCTGCCGCCGCCATGGGCGAGCTTGAAGCCGCTGCCAGCAAAGCGCAGGCGGCCGTATTGCGTGTCCAGCTGCTGGATCGCGCCGCGCGCCTTGATCTGCGGATGGTCGATCACCTCCTCGACCTTCCAGATGCTCGCGCAGGGCGCGCCGGCGTCTTCCAGGATCGTCTCCCATTCGCGCGCCGGCCTGGCCGCGAGCGCCGCTTCGATGATGGCCCGCAGCGCCGGCTCGTTCTCGTTGCGCGAAAACCAGTCGGCAAAGCGCGGGTCGCTCAGCGTGTCCTCGCGGCCGAGCGCGCTCATCAGCGCGCGGTACTGCTTCTCGTTGTTGACGGCGAGCAGGATGTGGCCGTCGCCGCACTTGAACAAATTCGCCGTCGTCCTGCGGCTCACGGCCTGGTTGCCCGAGAGTGTCTGGCGATGGCCGGCGACCGACCAGTCCGCGATCTGTCCCGACAGAAACGCCATCGTCGCCTCCAGCATGGAGACATCAATGAGCTGGCCCTTGCCGGTGCGGTCGCGCTGATACAGCGCGCTCGAGACGCCGAACGCGGCCGTGGCGCCCGACAGCACGTCGCAGACCGCAAAGCCCGCGCGCGTCGGTCCCGTCTCGGGATGGCCGGTGATGGCCATGATGCCCGACAGCGCCTGCATCTTGCCGTCATAGCCGGGCCGCAGGCGATCCGGGCCGGTCTGGCCGAAGCCTGAGACCGCGCAATAGATCAGTTTTGGATTGATCGCCGACAGTGCCTCGTAGCCGATGCCGAGCTTGTCCATCACGCCCGGACGGAAATTCTCCATGACGACGTCGACCGATGCCGCGAGCTTCTTCACGATCGCGATCGCCTCCGGCTTCTGCAGATCGAGCGTCAGGCTGCGCTTGTTGCCGTTGACGGCCTGGAACGCCGGCGCGAGGCCGCGGTCGGCCCATTCGCGGCTGAGCGGGGTGCGGCGCATGTCCTCGCCCTCGCGCCGCTCGACCTTGATGACGTCAGCCCCCAGCAGCGCGAGCTGGTAGCTGGCATAGGGGCCGGCCAGCACTTGCGTGAAATCCAGGATCTTCACGCCCTCGAACGGTCGCGTCACGTCGCTCTCCCCATCTTGTTTTCGTTATTGGAGGACGTCAGGCGGCGCGGTTGCCGCGCGCGATCTCCTTCTGCTTGTCGAATTCGGCGCGGCGGCGGGCCAGCTCTTCCGGCGACAGCTGCGCGACGTTGTTGTAGTCGAGCTTCCAGGAGGCGTCCTCGCTCCAGCGCAGCGGCGACTGCATCGTCGTTTGCGGGCCGCTCGCGCTCTCCAGCAGCTTGAGCGCCAGTTCCAGCGTCTGCGCCTGCGAGGCGACGTCGTGTGGCTTGCCGGCGGAATTGCCGAGCGGGAAGTCGGAGAACAGGAAGCGCGGCACGGCGGCGTGCTCGATGATGTCCTTGGCGCAGCCCATCACCACGGTCGGAATGCCGTTGGCCTCGAGATGCCGCGCCACCAGCGCCGTGGTCTGGTGGCAGACCGGGCAGTTCGGCACCAGCACCGCGACGTCAACCTTGTCCGCAAGGCAGCGCGCCAGGATGTCCGGCGCGTCGGTGTCGAGCGTGACGCGATGGCTGCGGTTGGTCGGCGCGCCGAAGAAGCGCGGGGCGACCTCGCCGAGGCGGCCGGCGGCGGACGCCTTCAACAGCTGCGGCAGCGGAAACCAGGTGCCGTTGTCGGTCGCCGAGGTGTGCTTGCGGTCGTAGCCGATGTGCGAGATGCGCAGATCGTGCTCTTTCGACGTGTCGCCGTCATAGACCTGGTAGAACTTTGCGCTGCCGTTGTACGCCGCGCCCGGTCCCTGGTCGCCCTTGGCGGGATCATACGGCGCAGCGGTCGTGATGATGGTCACGCGCGACTTGGCCAGCGGCTTCTTCAGCGGCTGGAACGGCGCCTCGGTGTAATGCGCCCAGCGATACGCGGTGGTGTAGCCAATCGCCGCGTAATAATCGCGGGTGCGCTGCATGTAGGGGACGGGGGAGTCGTAATCGGGCGCAAAGCCGAATTCGTCGTCGCGCGGCGCGGACATGGCGCGTCTCCTGGTTCTTGGTTGGCGACAGATTAGAGATAGTTTTGGGGTTGCTCAACGGGGGGAGGGGAGATGCAGGCCTGAATTGCAGATGACGATGGTGCGGCACGCGCGGTGCCGCTTACCCCTCCCTGGAGGGGGAGGGTCGGCTCACATTGAGCGCAGCGAAATGTGAGACGGGGTGGGGTGACGGTCTCACCACATCCAACAGTGCCCGGGTGCAGAGATCACCCCACCCCGCTCGCGCTTCGCGCGATCGACCCTGCCCCTCCAGGGAGGATAAGTCACCTGAACACGTGCAATGCCACATATTGCAGCAGCATGATCGCCTTGGCGTCGATGATGCGGCCGTCGGCGATCATCGCCAGCGCCTCGTCGATCGAGAGCTCCAGCACCTCGATGTCCTCGCCCTCGTGCTCGAGGCCGCCGCCGTCGCTGACGCGCATCTCAGGCTCGTACTCGGCGACGAAGAAATG
This sequence comes from Bradyrhizobium sp. WSM2793, assembly GCF_000379585.1. Classification (NCBI taxonomy): domain Bacteria; kingdom Pseudomonadati; phylum Pseudomonadota; class Alphaproteobacteria; order Hyphomicrobiales; family Nitrobacteraceae; genus Bradyrhizobium; species Bradyrhizobium sp. WSM2793. The sequence goes on from NZ_KB902846.1 coordinate 256,476, forward strand.
CAGTTTTTCAGTGATGGCGCCGGGGCTCATGAAGGCCTCGAACACCTTGTGGACGTGGTGCAGGCGATAGCCGGTCTCTTCCTCGGCCTCGGCGCGGATGCGCAGCTCGGGCTCGGCGTTGTCGAGCACGCCGGCGGCGGCCTCGATCAGGAGATCGTCGTAGCCGCGGATGAAAGCCGGCAGGCGGAACTGACGCACCAGGATCACGGTGCGCCCGGCGCGATTATACGGCAGCACGGCGGCGGCGTTGTCGCGCTCATAGGTCTCGCGGTGCTGCGTCTGCCACTCGCCGCTGGCGCGCCGATACTCGAACGTGGTGTTCTTCAGCGTGGTCCAGCCGTCCGAGAGCACGCGGACGTCCTTGATGCGGACGCGGTCGGAAATGGTCATGAAGCCTCTCTGTTTTTCACCTCGCCCCGCAAGCGGGGCGAGGGGGCGCAGCAGCGTTCGCGGGTTGCAGTTCAGTTGCTTGGCGTGGTCGCGCGGCCGTCGAGCCACTTCTGGAACATCACGGAGGTCGATAGCTCGAAGCCGAGCGAGCCGTAGAACGCATTGGCCTGCGCGTTCTCGCGGCGGACGAGGAGCTGCAGCTTCGAAATTCCCGCCGCGCGCAGCCAGTCCTCGGCCGCGGCCATGATGACGCGGCCATGGCCGCGCTTGCGGCCGTCGGGGTCGACCGCGACGTAATAGACCCAGCCGCGATGGCCGTCATGGCCGACCATGACGGTCGCCACGATCGCGCCGGCGTCGCGCCCGACCAGCACGGTCGAGTTATCGCGCCGCCGCGCCAGCGCGATGTCGGCATGCGGATCGTTCCAGGGCCGCGTCAGGCCGCAGCGCTGCCACAGCGCCACCACCGGCTCGACATCGGCATCTCCGATCGCGTCGATCGCAAGAGCGCTCACAGCACCTTCCCCGGATTCATGATGCCGAGCGGATCGAGCATCGCCTTGATGGCGCGCATCAGCTCGATCGCGGTCTTGTCCTTGACCTCAGGCAGCTCGTCGCGCTTGAGCACGCCGATGCCGTGCTCGGCCGAGATCGATCCGCCCATGCGCAGCACGATCTCGAACACGACGGCATTCATGTCGTGCCAGCGCGCCAGAAAATCCGCGGTGTCGGCGCCGATCGGCTGGCTGACATTGTAATGCAGATTGCCGTCGCCGAGATGGCCGAACGGCACCGGACGCGCGCCCGGGATCAGCTTCACCACGGCAGCATTCGCTTCCTCGATGAAATCGGGCACGGCGGCGATCGGCACGGAGATGTCGTGCTTGATCGAGCCGCCCTCCGGCTTCTGTGCCGACGACATCTCCTCGCGCAGCTTCCAGAAGCCGTTGCGTTGGGTAAGGTTGGCCGCGATCACGGCGTCGTCGACGATCTCCTCTTCCATGGCGCGGGCGAGGATCGTCTCCAGCGGCGTGCGGACGTCGTCGCCGGGGGACGACAATTCCATCAGCACGTACCAGGGATGCTTCTCTGCGAGCGGATCGCGCACGTCGATGCCGTGCCGCACCGAGAAATCGACAGCCATCTCCGACAATAGTTCAAAACTCGTCAGCGCATTGGCGGCCTCGCTCTGCGCGATGGTCAGCAGCTTGAGCGCCGCCGCCGGCGACTTCAAGCCGACATAGGCGGTCTCGACCGCCCGCGGCTTCGGAAACAGTTTCAGCGTCGCTGCCGTGATGATGCCGAGCGTGCCTTCGGCGCCGATGAAGAGATTGTGCAGATTGTAGCCGGTGTTGTCCTTTTTCAGCTTCGACAGCACGTTGAGCACGCGCCCGTCGGCGAGCACGACTTCCAGTCCCAGCGCCATCTCGCGCGCCACGCCATAGGCGAGCGCGGCGGTGCCGCCGGCATTGGTGGAGAGATTGCCGCCGATGGTGCAGCTTCCTTCCGCGCCGAGCGAGAGGGGAAACAGCCGGTCCACCTCAGCCGCCTTCGCTTGCGCGATCTGCAGCACCACGCCGGCCTCGCAGGTCATGGTATTGGAGGCGGTGTCGACCTCGCGGATCTTGTCCAGGCGTCGCAGCGACACCACGACCTCGCCATTGTGCGGCGTCTGGCCACCGACCAGCCCAGTATTGCCGCCCTGCGGCACCAGCGCGATTTTATGCGCGGAGGCGAGCTTGCAGATTTCGGAAACTTCCGCCGTCGAGCCCGGACGCAGCACCAGCGGCGAGCGGCCGTGAAACAGATTGCGCTCCTCGGTGACGTAAGGCGCGATGTCGTTCGCATCGGTGATCGCATGGCGCTCGCCGACGACCTTGCGGAATTGTTCGATCAGCTCGGGCGCAAGTGGAGGGATCGCAGGCTTGTTGATGTTCATTGTCTCGTCTCTACTTCCGCTCTTGTCTCTTGCGCATGGTCTTATCGGAAAACCGCTGCGCACTTTTCCGGATCATGCGCTATCTTGCCACCGCAGCCCGGCGCAGCCGGTCGTTGATCGCTTCGCCTAGGCCTTCCTCGGGGATCGCCATCACCGCAATCGTCCGCGGGCTCTTCGCGTCGAGGCTGCGAAGATAGCCGAACAGATTGGCGGCGGCTTCATCGAGATCACCGGTGGGCGACAAATTCATGACGGCGACGGCCGCATCGACGCCGGGCAGGCGCTCTGGGCCGAACGCCAGCAGCGCTTCATCAGGCGCAACGTCACGCGCATTGAGCCGCACATGGGCGCGCGGCGCGTAATGCGAGGCCAGCATGCCCGGCGCCAGCGGCTGGCTGTCGTCGCTCTCGGCCTCCACAGGCGGCCGCGCCAGGGGCGCGCCCAGCACCGCCTCGATCCGCTCGCGCGACAGCCCGCCGGGCCGCAGCAGCATCGGCGCATCGAAGCAGCCGACGATGGTCGATTCCACGCCGACCGTAACGGGGCCACCGTCTACGATCAGGTCGATCCGCCCCGATAAGTCGCTCTCGACATGGGCCGCCAGCGTCGGCGAGACATGGCCGGAGATGTTGGCGGACGGCGCCACCACGGCGCCGCCGAAGGCGCGGAGGATCGCTTCCGCCACCGGGTGCGCGGGAATGCGAATCGCAACCGTGTCGAGGCCCGCAGTGGCGAGATCGGCCACCGGGCAGCCCTCCGTCTTCGGCACCACCAGCGTCAGAGGTCCGGGCCAGAACGCTTCCGCGAGCTTCAGGGCGCGTACGTCGAACCGGCCGATCCGGCGCGCGGCCGCAATATCCGCGACATGGGCGATCAGCGGATTGAAGGCCGGCCGCCCCTTGGCGGCGTAGAGATGGGCGATCGCGGCAGCATTGGCCGCATCCGCCCCGAGCCCGTAGACGGTCTCGGTCGGAAACGCGACCAGCCCGCCGGCGGCCAGCGTGCGGGCCGCAGCCTCGGCGCCGGCCGCGCCGGCCGGTAAAATCAGCGTTTCAAGACCCGTTTTCACAGGGACAAAATTCCTCATGCCGGCCGCTTGCGGTGCGCCAAACCCGACGCTATAAGCCGCCTTCTTGTCGGAGTGTGGCTCAGCCCGGTAGAGCACTGCGTTCGGGACGCAGGGGTCGCAGGTTCGAATCCTGCCACTCCGACCATTCTTCCAAAAGTCGACGTTTTCCAAAGGCTTGGCGGACCGGCCGCCGGCGCCTCGGGAGCGCCTTTCTGCAACGATTTCGGGATCGGGTCCACGGCCGATTTGGCCGGGCAGGGCCGCTTGTTGCGGCGGCATGGCTTGTTGGTTGTCGGCGCTGACGCGCCGCAGGTGTGGGGTCCCGCCTACCGCCGCGCCACCACCACGCCCACCAGGAACGCCACCATCAGCGCCGGCAACGGGGCCTCGCGCACCATGCCGCGCACGACGTCGGGCCAGTGCTGCTCGGGGACCAGTCTCGGCGATCGTACGGTAGGCGCGGACTCGATATCCCAGCTTGATGCGAGTTCGGCGATCTCGCTTTGCGCCAGACGCACGCCGTCACGCACGCGGTAGATCGCGGTCTCCGATCGCTCGCGTGGCGCGAGCGCCGTCAGCGTCGCGATGGCCGTGCGCAACGTCATCTCGCCAAAACCTTGCAGCCTCACCTGCTCCTCGGGATCGGACGTCATGCCAAATCCCTCACAGCGCTAAGTGGCGCGCGAAGGCGAAGGCCGCCGTCGCGCAAAGGGCCAGCGTGGAAACTGCGCCGGCGATGCCGCGTGCGAGATGGGCCCGTGTAAGATGCCTGGTCATGATCGTGCTCCATGCTCTGCATGGAAATGGCGGCGACGGATCTTGGTTCCTGCGCGCAAGAAGCGAATCGGCGAACTTACTTCCGCAGCAACTCGCTCAATGCCGCCGTCGCCTCGGCGCAGCGGATGTCGTCGATCTCGCGCGACAGGCTGAGCGCGCTCGCTCTCAGTTCTTCGAGTTTCCAGGTCTCCGGATGCTGGTTTTCGAGCTGAACGAGACGCTTGTTCAGATCGTCCAGTCTCGATTGGAGCTGCCCGATGCTGGCGTCTCCATTCACTTTCCAAACGCGCTGTGCACGCATCGTCGTTCCCTTAGCTGTCTCACGGCCTTGTGAGAGCGGTTCGTGGCCGGAATGGGAGTTTGTTTTGTCCGGCTTCAGATCGTGGGGAACCGTTGCAGATTCGCAACGATTTTCGGGGGTGAATGCGCGGCCGCCGGCCGCTGCACAATGATACCCAAAGGCGTGGAATTTGATTGGCCTCGCGTCGGCGGCAGTTGCATCATCGGGCCCTCGGGGGAGATCACCCGCGAGATGCACGACCACGGGCGACGAGATCGCGCTGGCGCGCTGCGATCCCGATCTCTGCAACTCGTACAAGCGCACCATCTTCAATTTCGACGTTCACCGCCAGCCGCAGGCTTATGGGATGATCGTGGAACGGAAGGATGTGACGATGACGGCGCATGGGACGCCGGTGTTGCCGAAGGGGGATATCCGTAGCCCGGATGGAGCGAAAAGCGTAATCCGGGGCCGCTCGCCCGGTATTGCGCACTCCATCACCGTCACCCTGAGGTGCTCGCCTCTTTGGCGAGCCTCGAAGGGCGACGGCCCGACTGTGGCCGTCCATCCTTCGAGGCTCCCCATGGGACGCCTTGCGTCCCATGTCTCGCACCTCAGGATGACGGAATGAGCGTCGGTGTGTCGGCCGCTGTCAATCCACGCGCGCAAAAATATTCCACTTTACCGAAATTCGGTTTCGGCGTATGTGTCGCCCATCCCGGCTCACCCAAGAGGGGCGACTATGTGGTCGTCACTGTCGCGAGCCGGGGTTGCGGTGGACGCGGCAGCGTCGGCACGAGAGGCGCGGGCAGGGCGGGTAGTCCCTGTGAGCCCGAGGCTTCGTGCGGACGAGCGGCGCTGTTCAGTTCGTCTCGCCACATTCTTTCGGCAACGTCGACAAGGCCGGGAGATAATGTGGTGACCAGCGAA